>CAIVGD010000352.1 GCA_903905395.1 uncultured Verrucomicrobiota bacterium | reverse complement strand
CCTCCTGCCCTTTCACCTCGGAGAAATCCACGCCAAGCCCGTTGTCTCCATTCTTGGGCAAGCCGTTGCCAGGAGTTTTTTTAATAATGGGGAAAATTACCGCTTTGCCGTCGATGACATCCGCGGCCTCGCGCAGATCCCTCACAGGAACAATGCGGATCCCCTCCACCGCACTGGCTTCGGCCGCATTCAAGAGCGGTACTATCAGACCCCGGACTCTGCGATCTCGCGCCAGCAGGGAGATTGCCAAAACTCCCCGGACAGGGCGCACTTCTCCATCCAAGGCCAGCTCTCCGACGACCATCCACTCCGATAAGTTTTCCTTGGAGATCTGGCCTGAGCAGGCCAGCAGTCCCAAGGCGATGGGCAGATCGAAACAGGGACCGGCTTTTCTCAGGTCCGCCGGCGCCAAACTGGCGGTAATGAATCCTTCCGGGCAAGAATAGCCACTATTCCAAACTGCGGCTTTCACTCTTTGGCGCGATTCTTTGACGGCGGTATCTGCCAAGCCTACGACGACGAAGTTTTCCTTCCCCCCGCCAGCATCCACCTCTACCTCGACTGGCAGGGCCCCGACTCCCACGACAGCGGCGGACCAAGTGCTCGCAATCTGTCTCATCGGCTCCACTCCAAACCGGCCTCGTTCAAGGTAAAGGCGTGGCGGATCCATCGGCAGCGGGGAATCTGTCCGGGAGAATAGAGGACCTCCACAATATCAAACCGGACGGGAGGCGGCCGGCTAGAGAGCTCCCGCAGATATCGATTTGTGGTGGCGATGATTCTGCGCTGTTTGGACCAAGTCACCGCGTGCTCGGGCTTGAGCCGAGCGCGGAAGTGGCGGGTCTTGACCTCTAGGATCACCAGTTCATGACCATGTCGTCCCACTAGGTCGATTTCACCGGAACGGGCCCGGTAATTGCGGACGAGAATCTTCACCCCAGCCCGCTGAACATACCGGGCGGCTACCCTCTCTCCGTGGTTGCCTGCTTGCCGGCTATTTTTCCAGGCGGGGCACGGGCGCTGATCCCACGGGTAGAAACGATCGCCGATGGATCGGACAAGGTCCGTGATCAGCCAAGGCTCGCAGATGCTCCGGCGTGCCGTATCCACGATTTTTAGTAAATCCATATATAGGATATAACTGACCAAACCGCAAAAAGGTGCGGTCGCGTGTAACTTTTCCTAAAATAGATGCCGCCGCGATGGATGGGCAGATTCCGTCCCCGCCGACCACGGCGATGTGTTTTAGGCCTAAATGCTTGGCTGGCAGGCCATCTATCAGGATCACCCCATCCCGCACTTCCAATTGGTCCAATGCTCTCCTCATCGCCATTTGGGTGGCTACGAGGATATTGTGTTTTTCAATCTCCTCGATCGTAGCCTCTCCAACCGCCCATTCTCCCATCCCAGCTTGCGTTAAGAGGGCAAAGACCTCTTCCCTTTTTTTAAGCGAGAGTTTTTTGGAGTCGTCCAGCCCTGGCACACGGGTTCCGGCTTTATGAAAACGATAGGCGCCCGCGACGACAGGCCCAGCAAGGGCTCCACGACCAACTTCATCCACCCCGGTGACCAATGCGGATCCGGCCCATGCCTTCTCCGTTTTCCAAAGCGGTGGAATCCCTCAGCTCCTCTTTTTGACAACCATTTCCCTGACGGACATATCGGAACGCCCGCGCAGGTAAAAGAGTTTGGCGCGACGAGGATTGCCGCGGGTTTCCACCTCGATCTTTTCGATCCGTGGAGAATGGAGAGGAAAAATACGCTCCACGCCCTCGCCATAGCTGATCCGGCGCACGGTAAACTGCTCGTTCAAGCCGCGCCCTTTGCGGCCGATGACGGTGCCGGCAAAAAGCTGAGTCCGCTCCTTGTCGCCTTCCTTCACCTTGGTGAAAACCTTGACCTTGTCGCCCACGCCAAAGCCGGTCCGTCCTTCCTTAAACTGCTCTTTTTCAATCGTCTCTATGATCTTTGCGCTCATGTTTTGTTCTCCTTGGAAACCATCTGTTCTGCCTGTTGTTTGCCCTCAAGTAAATCTCCCCTTCGCGCCTGCGTCCGCGCGAAAGCCTGACTTTTCCGCCAAGCGGCGATCTCCGCGTGGTGACCGGAAAGAAGAATGTCGGGGACTTTCATCCCGCGAAAAATCTCGGGGCGGGTGTATTGGGGCCCTTCCAACAATCCTTCTCCCTCAAATGAATCGTCTCCAGCGGAATCCTCATTCCCAAGCACTCCCGGGATGAGCCGTACGAGGGCGTCGATCAGGGTCAGAGCCGGCACCGTGCCGTTGCTCAGAATATAGTCGCCAACGGAAATCTCCTCATCGATCCAGCCTTGGCGGACGCGCTCATCGATCCCCTCGTAGTGACCACTGACGAGGAGGAGGCGGGGATGGTGTTGGACGATCCGGCGAACCATCGGTTGATCCAAACAAGTGCCTTCCGGAGTGAGAAAAATGACGTGAGCGCGGTCGGCCCCTTCGCCGCGCAGGTGTTCGATCGCATCCACCAGTGGCTCCGCTTTCATGACCATGCCAGGCCCGCCCCCAAACGGACGGTCATCCACGATGTGATGTTTGTCCTTCGTATAATCCCGCAGTTGATGAACCCGAATTTCCACCAGCCCGGCGCGCTGGGCCCGGCCGAGGATGCTTTCGCCGAGGACTCCTTGGGCCATCGCGGGAAAGAGGGTGAGTAGATCGATCGTCATGCCGCCATCCCGTCGTGGGCACCGTCCTCCACCTCTACGAAGACGCGTTGGCCGTCCCGGCTGGCGGCGTTGAGCAGGGAGCGGATGGCCTCGATAGTCCGGCCGTTGCGGCCGATGATGCGGCCGAGATCCTCGGGATTTACGCGGATGCGGAAAAGCGAACCACGGTCATCCGATGTCTCCTCGACGTCCACTTCATCGGGATGAGTGACGAGCCGGCCGAGAACAAGTTCAAGAAAATATCGCATAACACTCCGGCCTTCACCGGTGCGGTCAAACCTTGGCGGCGCGGCGGGCTTTGCGGATGAAACTGGCCACCGTCACGCTCGGTTTGGCTCCGCGGCCGACCCAATGGTCTATCCGGTCCAGCTTGAGCTTCATCCCCTCGTCTTTCCCCATGGGATTGTACGTCCCAACCAATTCGAGGAAACGACCATCGCGCGGACTTTCCTTGTCTGTGACCACTACCCGAAAGTAAGGACGATTTTTTTTGCCCTCTTTGCGCAAACGAATCACAACCGCCATAAAGTTATCTCCTTTGTCCCGTCAACTGGGTGTTCTCCGGTCCTTGCATGAGGAGCGATTCGGAGGACGTTGACGAAGAAAAAAACCTATCGAAAACCGCGGGCCCTTCCAAGGACAAAGTCCCGAATCCTAGGATTTCGCCACTGCCAGAGCTTCCACGCATTCCAACCAAGAGTGAATCAGCCAACCGTGAATCTCCTGGATGCGTGAAGTATCGTCACTGGGAACCACGATGGAATGGTCGCAAAGCTCCTTGGCTGGCCCGCCGTCCTTACCCAAAGCGCCCAAACGCAACATGTTGCGGCTCTTGGCCACTTGCAGGGCCTTGAGGATGTTGGGCGATTTTCCGCTAGTGCTAAAAACAATCAATACGTCTCCTTTTTGGCCAAAGGCTTCCACTTGACGAGAAAAGACGTCCTCGTAGGACCAGTCGTTGGCAATGCAGGTCAAAGCCGAACCATCGGCGGCAAGACATAGGGCGGGTAGCGCTTTGCGGTTAGTGCGGTATCGGCCCGTCATCTCCTCGGCAAGGTGCATCGCGTCGGCCGCGCTCCCACCATTCCCACAGGTCAACACCTTGCTACCGGCCTTGACCCGTTCCGCGAGGGCCCGCCCAGCGGCTTCCACAGCGGGGACGAGGGAGCGACACCGCTTGACGGTTTCCTCCAACGCAGAAAGATCGTGGGCGAGGTTCATAAAGGTGCTATCCCTAGATTTGCACGGAACATGAAAATCGTCGAAAAATATCTTTGGCGCTCCGTGGTCGTGCCGCTGGGTTTTATCATCACCTCCCTCTTTGTGCTGTGGTTGATGTTCGACGTCTTTGATAAGTTGGGACGGCTTGTGGAAAAGGATCCCCCTTTTCACCTGCTGGCCAAATATTTTCTTATCCAATTGCCCGATCTGGCTCAATCCATTCTCCCCGTGGCCGTCCTCTTCGCCACCCTCTACGTCCTAGCTTACTTTTCCCGGCATCGGGAGTCGGTGGCCCTGCTCGCGGCGGGGATGAGCCCCGTTGTTCTTGCCCGGCCTTTTCTGCTCTGCAGTGCAGGGCTTTCCGTGGTGCTTTACCTTCTCTCTTTTTCTCTTTCTCCCACCGCCCAAGCCGGACGCGAAAAAGTGAAGAAACAGATCAAACAAGAACCCATGACAGAAAATATCTTCAGCCAAATCGTCTACCGATCCCCACGTTCGCCGGAAACAACTCAGGGGACGATCTGGTACATCGGGCAGATTAATTTAAAGGAACAAACCGTGCAAAACGTGGAAATCCTCTTTCGCACGGAACCGGATGGGCACGATCTCTCCAAAATCTTCGCTGCTTCTGGGACCTTCCACAGCGGGGTTTGGCATCTCCAGGGCGTCCGGCGGGCGGAGTACGCCTCGGGCGGCAACCCGGAAAACCTCGGTCCCCTGCTGGACGAACTTGTTTTACCCGAGCTCACCGAACCCCCTGAAACACTTGCGGCCAAGCTCCTCCCTCCCGATGAACTGCCTTGGCCCGATGTCGCCCGGCTGGCGGCGGATCGGGGTCGCCTGAATGATCGTCTTCGTGCCCCTTACGCCACCGAGCATTGGAACCGATTGGCTTATCCGCTCTCCTGCCCGCTCCTCTGCCTTTTCGGGATCGCCTTTGGCATGACCGATGCCAGGAGAAATGTGGCCGCCACCGTCTTTAGCAGTGTCTTTGTTCTGTTCGGTTTCCTCGTCTGGACTCGGCTTTCCGTGGCTCTCGGTCAGGGAAACCGGATTCCGGCTTTCCTTGCTGGAACCAGCTCGATCATTCTTTTTGGCGCGGCCGGCCTCTATCTTTTCGCCGAGAAAGTGGGCTGGTTCTGGGAACTCCAGGGCTGGAGCTCACAACACCCTAAGGCCGCAGTGTGGCTACGCCGGGTGGGACTGGTTCGATGAAGCGCCGGGTCATTTTACTCGCCTGCCTCACCGCCACCCTTTTGATCGGAGAAGTCCAGACGTATGCCCGCGATGAATCGGAGGCGGCTCCTCAGGATCCCATGTCGGGCGCGACCCCCTCTACCTCTACCAACGCCCCTGTCCCCTCGGAGGCCGAGATTAACAAGGATCCGATGGTCGGCTCACCCTCCATCCAAACAACATCGGCCGAACCAACCAAGACCGATGAGCCGAATGGCAAGGAGCCGCCCAAGCCACCGTTGACCCCTGAAATCGCGAATCTAAATCTCCCCGCCGAGGTGGAGATTCGGAACGAGGATCCAGATAAGACACTCTTCCTGCCAGCTGGCACCTATCGTCAGATTCTTCAGATCCCGATCGATTCCCCCACCCTGCAGGCCGCCCAGACAACCAGGAACCGCCATGGACCAGAGATCAAGGTGGAACCCCTTCTGCCCACTGAATCGGGCCCTAACCTTAAACCTCTTTGGATCCGCTACGAATCGCTTGAAAAAATCAAAATCGGGACTGACGCACGCCGAGGGGGGATTGATCTCCCTGTCCATGGCCCAGCCGACCTCAAACCCCGATTGTGGTATGCCAAGTCGGAAACGGCCGACACCTGGAGCTCCCTCTTTTATTTCGTCTTTGGCGGGGCCGGATACAGCGTGGCGAATCTGGCAGGTTGGTCGGCGGGCAATGTCCGCGAGATCCCACAAGAGTTCCAATATCGTCTCATCAGAAAATAGCCCAACGGGTCCCTGCTCTGTCCCCACTGGGGGTTTGTGTGACCCGTCAGGGATTAGCCGCAGCGGTGGTAGGAGCCCCCGCCGTCGGGTTCAGCGGTTGACCATCCACCCGCAGAATTCGCGGAGTGACAAAGATCAGGGTGTTTTTCTTAATGGCCTGCTCGGTTTTTCCAGTGAAGGCCCGCCCAATAAGTGGGATGTCACCAAGGATGGGAATTTTCTCATCAATCTTCTGGATATCCTCGCGCAGGAGACCGCCCAAAAGGATGGTGTATCCGTCGGCCACGTCCAATGGAGGTAGTTTTAAATCTCGTTTGATAAAAACAGGTTGGTTGATCGTGTTGGTCAGTATTGGCACTGGACTCGCTGCGGGGGGTATGACACCAAAAGGCCGACTAGCATAGGACGAAAAGATTTCCGCTCCGTAGTTAATGTTACCTTCAAAATCCACAAAGGACGGTTGCAACTCCAACAAAACTCTTGAGTCACCACCAATCACATCCGGTTTTACACCCATTTCAACTCCGATGGGCACCATATCACTGATCTGTGATGGAAAAGAACCAATCACTGTTTCTGGCCCAGGTACGGTTGTCCCGCCCGTCAAGACGATCTGCGCCACACTTGATTGTGGATCACTATACTCTTTTACATATCGAAATTCTTGAATGGAGGAAATTTTTCCCTGTTGCCCACGTTTCAAAACAATGGAAGGATTGGCGAGAACATTCGCGCTGTTTTTCTGGGAAATAGCTGTAATTAAAGTGCTGAATTGCATCGTGTTAAGGAACCCCCCCAAGGTCATGGTATTCAGCTGGTAGCTAGCGCTTGAATTCGTTCCAGCCAAGGTTTTTGGATTCAGAAAGGCTGTGAGATTGTTGTTAGCCAAAAGACCTACTCCTTGCATTTGATTGAGCTGGCCATTGACCCCAGTCCCCCCTCCAACAGTAATATTCGTACCAGGAATAGGAACCCCAACCGCAGCTCTTCCAAAACTGCTGTTCACCGTGATGCTATCCAAATCGCTTTGATTGATTTCAATCAAGCGCAACCCGACCTGAATGAGGAGTGTTTCTTCTTCTGATGCACCAATCAACTGTCCAATCAGATCCAGCATCTCTGCATTATTCAATACCTTCAGTTGGCTTGTGTTTGGATTATAAATCGCATATGCCCCCTCTGGGAAAGTCACCCCCAGAGCAAATAACTTCTGCTGTGCGTTCTGCAAACCGCTTGCTGGGGTTGCTAGATTCGCGGCTCCACCCCCACGGACATTCGACGTAGAAGTCGCAACCACCTCGCTGTCCCCTTTAAAGAAAGAAGGACTTACGTTGAAATTGCGTGGAATCAAATCGGGGCGTTTCTCCACCAAGGGTCCGAATGTGATCCCGATCTCGCTTGTTCTGGCTTTGACGCCAGCAAGTTGAGACACGTACCGCACCACATCCTCAAGGGAAGTCTGGCGCAAACGTAAGGTTACCAATTGTGCATCCGTGATGTCGGAGTTAACCACGAAATTGATCCCCACCTTACTTGGCTCTGGATCATATTGCCGGCTTAAACTGATGAGCGCCCGCCGTACAGTCTCCAGATCAGCTCCAGAAAAATCGATCTGTGGAATCCTGATGCTTTGCAGTTTCTTGGTTAATGTATAGTTGGGAGACAGTGTCATGGGACCCGTCACATCAACCCCGCCCGCCGCAATATTGGACCTCGGATAAATAGAATTCCATGCCTCCCGCACCTCTCTCTGTCTCTCCAAGTTGGAAAGATTCTTTGT
>CAIVGD010000351.1 GCA_903905395.1 uncultured Verrucomicrobiota bacterium | reverse complement strand
GGGGGCGTCGTTCACGCCATCCCCCACCATCGCCACCTTCTCCCCTTTCTCCCCCCACTCCCGGATCGCCGCCACTTTATCCTCCGGATGTAACCCATACCGGTAATCCTTTAATCCCACCTCCTTCGCTACCAAACTCGCCGCCGCCTCCCGATCCCCCGTCAACATCGTCACCTTTAACCCCTGTTTCTCCAGCCACTGCAACAAGGGGCGACTGCTGATTCGGATCTCGTCCTCCAGTAAAATCCGACCCCTCACCGCCCCTGCTTCATAGAGAACCTCCGTGACCCCGGCCGAGGGTGCCTCTTTGGACGAAGTCCAAGATGGATCCCCGAGAAAACTTCTCCGCCCCAGTTTGCATTCGGTCTGATCCCCCGTCCTGCCTTGTAGCCCTCCTCCCGTCGCCGAGGAAAAATCCTTCAGCACCTCCATCGTCAACCCTCTCCGCCTGGCCTCCCGCATAATCGCCACCGAC
Organism: uncultured Verrucomicrobiota bacterium; assembly: GCA_903905395.1. Classification (GTDB taxonomy): domain Bacteria; phylum Verrucomicrobiota; class Verrucomicrobiia; order Methylacidiphilales; family Verrucolacustridaceae; genus Verrucolacustris. The sequence continues at coordinate 2,587 of CAIVGD010000351.1, read as the reverse complement.
ACCGGATGCAACGAATGCATCCCCAACGCCGCGGCCCCTTGCAAAACCTGTTCCTCCGTGCATCCCGATTCCGTCTCCACTCCCTGTACTTTCATGTCCCCCGTCGTCAAAGTTCCCGTCTTGTCTAAGGCCACCCGCCCCACCGCTCCCAGCCTTTCGATCGGACTCCCTCCACGGAACAAAATTCCACGCCGCGCACCCGCCGCAATCCCCGCCAAAACCGCCGAAGGAATCGAGAGCACCAGAGCGCATGGCGAAGCCACGACCAACAAGGTCATCGTTTTATAAAAAGCACCCCCCGCTTCACCCTTCTTCCATCCCGCCATACCCCACCAGACTAGGAACATCACAAGACTCAGGGATAAAATGACGTGCGTATAACGCGTCCCAAAACGATCCGTGAAACGCTGCGCCGGTGCCTTTTGCTCCTGCGCTTCCCGGATCAGTCGGAGAATTCCCTCCAAGGCGCTCTCCTTCGCCGGACGCAACACCTGGAGATCCACCCGGCCCCAAAGATTCAGCGTCCCCGCCAAAACCACCGATCCCACCTCCTTATCCACCGGAGCTGACTCCCCCGTCAGGCTCGATTCGTCCGCACTCGTCTTGCCGTCCAACACCTCCGCATCCACCGGGAAAGAGTCCCCCGGACGCACTCGCACCTTCATCCCCACTTCCAGAGACTCCACAGGAACTCTCTCCTCCGACCCGTCCGCCCGTACCTGCACAGCCTCTCGTGGCGCCGCTTTAAAAAGACCCGCCAACTCTTTTTCCGTCCGGTACGCCGCCAGTTCCTCCAACGCCCCACTCAGGGAAAAAAGAAAAAGAAGCAGTGCTCCCTCTTCCAAATGCCCCACCGCCGCCGCCCCTGCCGCCACCGCCAGCATGAGAAAATGAATATCCAATACCCCTTCCTTCATCCGGTGAAACACCTCTTCGCCCGTCTTCCACCCTCCGGCCAGGTAGGCCGCGAGAAACAACCATTTCCCGATCCCACCCTCGATCCACCAACCGCATAAACCTGCCACCCCGCAAATCACGGCCAAGATCAACGGAACCTTCCACTTTTTACCCGCACCGACCACGGAAGGTAGGTGCCTGACTTCCAGTTTTACCCCGCTCAGCATCTTCCAAAGCCAGAGCTTCGGCGCCGTCTGACAACTCTCCCTTTCCATTACAATTTTCTCTCCATCGCGCCGCATTAAAACCCCGTCCTGCCACTTATCGGCGAGCAACCGCCCGCACTTTTCACAGCTAGGCGAGGGCGGAGTCCATCGGCAAACACTGCCTCCCCCCAAAGCGCGCACCGCCTCCGCCAACTCCACCGCCCCCTTCTCTCCCAACCCCTGCCCGCTCATCGCATAATCAATTCTTCCCTCGTGAAAGGACACGGAAACCCCGCGCAACGATTCCGACTCGGCTAAGACATGCGCGAGGGCATCCAACCCGCAGTTTTTTACAGATATCTGGCTCACGGATTAAGATTACACATCACAACTCATTCACTGCGAACTTTCTCTGCCTCTTGCCTTGTCCCTTCCCTGAATTACGATCCATCGGTGCCCTTACCCGCCACCCCAAAGAAGTCCAAAACGCCACTCCCTGCCTTGGCTCGAGAAGCGTCCGTCACCCCTCCTCACGACCTCTCCTTCCTTTCGCGTCACCTCGGCCCTGACGACACCACCCAAAAGGAGATGCTCGCCACTCTCGGACTCGCCTCTCTTCAAGATCTCACCCAAGCGGCTTTACCTCCCGGTCTCGCCTCCGCCAGCACCCCCGACCTTCCCCCAGCGCGCGGCGAAACCCGTGCCCTCGCCGACCTCGAACAAACCCTCTCCTCCAACCAAAATTTCCGCTCTCTCATCGGTCTGGGCTATCACGGCACCATCACCCCCCACGTCCTCCGCCGCTCGATTCTCGAGGATCCCGGTTGGTACTCCTCCTACACCCCCTATCAACCCGAAATCTCCCAAGGCCGCCTCGAGGCACTTCTCAATTTTCAAACCATGATAATGGAACTCACCGGGATGGAGATCGCCAACGCCTCTCTTCTTGATGAAGGCACCGCCGCCGCCGAGGCCGCCTCCCTCGCCCATGCCGCCGTCGCCTCTCCCGACCGCCACACTCTCTGGCTCACCCCAGGTCTTCATCCCTCCACCGCCTCCGTCATCACCACCCGCGCCGATGCCCTCGGTTGGAACATCATCACCTCCGCCCACTTCCCCGAAAAACATGCCACCACCCTTTTTGCTGGAATCCTTGCCTACCCGGAAAGCGACGGACACCTCGCCGATCCCCGCTCCTCTATTACCCGCCTGAAAGATTCCGGTGCTCTTTCCATCCTGATTGCCGACCCCCTCTCTCTTCTTCTTTTTACCCCTCCTGGTGAACTCGGAGCCGATGTCGCGGTCGGTAGCACCCAGCGCTTCGGCGTCCCCATTGGTTTCGGAGGTCCCCACGCCGCTTACCTTGCCACTCACCTCACCCACCAGCGCATCCTGCCCGGTCGTCTCATCGGCGTTTCTCGCGACTCCGCCGGACGCACCGCCTACCGCCTTTCTCTCCAGACACGCGAACAACACATCCGCCG
>CAIVGD010000350.1 GCA_903905395.1 uncultured Verrucomicrobiota bacterium | reverse complement strand
GCAAGGATGGCGGCCGGGCCTGCCCCCTCCCTGACTCGGTTCCACACTCCAAAGGAAAAAGGAGGCGGCTCGGAAAAAATGACCGGTTCCCCTTTTTTACCTATCCTCAAATAGGTGGGGTGGTTAGCTTTCATGGCCGCTTGGAGGCAGGAGCGGAGCTCCATGGCGTCGGCTGGAGCAAGGACCCGCATACCTGGAAGTATCCTCAGCAGTGCCAGATCATCCAGAGAGTGGTGGGTGGCACCAAGGGAGGCATACGAAAGCCCAGAACCCGTGCCGACAATAACCACCGGTTGTTTATGGTAACAGACATCGACCTTAATCTGTTCGAAGCAACGGGCGGTGATGAAGGGGGTGATGGTGTAACAGATCGGGCGCAAACCCGAGGTGGCCATCCCTGCGGCCATGCTGATGGTGTTCGCCTCGGCGACCCCAGTGTTAAAAAATCTCCCTACACATTCTGTTTTGAATTTATCAAAAAGCCTATTCCCGATATCCGCACTGAGTACCACCACACGGGCATCTTGCACGGCGATCTTCCGAATTTCATCGGCAAAAGCGTTTCTCATGGGTGGAAATTTAGAATGGATAATTGAGAATGGAGAATGAAGGTTGAGAAACGGGGCATGGAGATCACGGCGCGCATCGCTTGGTATTTTTGATGATGGTGGTGAAGATGGCGATCAATTCCCTCGTCTCTTGGAGTAAATCCTCGCAGCCGCTCTTGTTCCCAAAATCCTCGGCACTCAGAAGTTCGAGCCAGTAGTCGGTCTCGGATAGCTCCTTGAGACAATCGCCCATTTTGGCCAAAAACTCGGCTCGGCTCCGGCCTTGGTTTGCCTCCCGATAGTTGGCCCCGACGGAAGTTCCGCTCCGAAGAAGCTGCTTGCCTAAAACCTGTGCCACCGTCGAGTTGGGGAGGGATGCGTAGAACGCAACAATCTTCCGAGCGTAAAAAAAGGTTCGAGGGAGAAGGTCTTTTTCCATTTTTCATTTTACCTTTTTAATTTTACATTTCCCTTTTGCATTCTTCATTTTTGAAAGAGCTCTTTTTCAGCCTTTTGCAACTCCTCGGCCGTCGGCGACCGATAGTGCCAGTTGTTATCGTCTTCGATAAAGGAAACCCCTTTCCCTTTGATGGTATTGGCTACTACGGCGAGTGGCCGATCTTTGACCCAAGGAGTTGTCAATGCTGTCTGCACTTCCGCGACAGAATGCCCGTCCACTTCCCTGGCCTCCCATCCGAAGCTTCGCCATTTGTCTGCCATAGGCTCCATTTGCATAATCTCGGTGCTTCGTCCCGTCGCCTGCCACTTATTGAAGTCCACCATGGCAACCAAGTTTCCGAGTTGATGCCTCGGGGCAAACATGGCCGCCTCCCAGACCGATCCTTCCTGGCACTCCCCGTCACTCATCAGGACAAAAGTGCGATAATCCTGCTGGTGGATTTTAGCCGCCAAAGCCATTCCCACTCCGACTCCCAACCCATGCCCGAGCGAGCCAGTGGCCCACTCTACCCCCGGCGCACATCCTGGGGACGGTTGCTCCGGCAGATGACTTTTCTCCCCGTTATAGTTTTCCAAGTCCTTTTCCGGAAAAAAGCCCCGCATGGCGAGGGCGGCGTACAAGGCACTAATTGCGTGCCCTTTGCTGAAAATCAGCCGATCTCTCTTTGGATCCTGAGGTTGTCGGGCGTCAATTTGGAGCACGCCTCCGCCATAAAGTACCGCCAGCAGATCCGCACAAGAGAGAGCCCCAGCGAGATGAGCCGTCCTTGCCCGATGGGACATCGTCAGGCAGTGGAAACGGAGCTTGGCCGCAAAAAGCTCAATCTCTTTCAAGGTTGGCAAGATTTTTGGCTTACGTGGCAAGGGGATCTCAGGAAAGGTTCAGTTCCTGCATTCTCTTGATGTTGTGATACAGGGGATTCTTCAGCCCGTCTTTGATTTTGCCGGCACGGTAGGCTTCAACAAGACTTCGAATGGCGACATCCAATCCGTTCATAGCCTTGAAGCCGATGACCCGATCTATCTTGTCGGAGTTCACTTGATAGGAGCGGGGATCGTTGGTCGGTTCGTGGCGAATCTCCATTTTTTTATCTCCAATCGTTTTTTTCACCAGAGCCGCGATCTCATCCAGGGAGAAGTTGTGGTATCCAGCATTGAAAGCCTCGCCATGAATTTTGTCCCGGGGCGCCTCCAGCAATGCTTGATAAGCTCGGACCATATCACCGATTTCAAGGTTGGGGCGGAGTTGGGGCCCGCCGAACACGCGGATCACCCCGTTGATGAGGGCATTGATCGTGAGGATGTTGACGACGAGATCCAGCCTCAGTCGGCGGGCGTAACCGCAGACCGTAGCCGGGCGAATGATCGTCCAGCAGGTTTCGGCAGGAAGATTCGCCTTCGCCAGACGATGTTCGCACTCGAGCTTGAACTTGGAGTAGTCGGTGAGCGGTTCGGGCAGGGTGTCTTCCACGACATTGGGTTCCGACTTCACCCCATAGATGCTGGAGGAGCTGGCATAAATAAACCGCTCTGCCTTGGCTTGGCGGACGGCTTCGAGTACGTGGTCGAAGGCGTCCAGATTAATGCTCTTACCCAGAGACGGATTGAGCTCAAAGGAGGGGTCGTTGGAAATACAAGCCAGATGGATGACGGCATCACAACCAGAGGCCGCCTGAATAAGTGTGCTCCGATCGCGCAGATCCGCTTTGATTTTTTGCAATTTTGGGTGGGCATCGAATACATCCTCTCCGTAAAGGAAGAGGTCGTAGGCTCGAACCTGATGGCCTTGGGCAATCAAGGCGGGCACGAGGGCAGAGCCCACATAACCTCCCGCGCCGGTGATGAGAATAGTTTTGGATTTTTTGGTCATAAATTAAGAGAGGTATTTAAACCAGTCGCGCGTGGCTTCCGCAATGGTATTTGCGTCCCAGAGTGGGGCATCCCTCCAATCGTCGATAACATCGAGCATGCATCGCACTCCATCTTCGAGCGTGATCTTGGGCTTCCAGCCAACTTCTTGGGTGATCTTGGAAATATCGGCGAAAGTGCTGTCCGGTTCACCAGGTCGCTTCGGCACATAGGTGACGGGGCCGCCAAGGAGTTCGACGAGGCGGTTTACGCTGTAGGTGTGGCCAGACCCTACATTCAAAATTTCCCCAGAGAGGGTGCTCCCAGCCGCAGCGACAAAAGCGTCGGCCACATCACTCACAAAGGTGAAATCTCGGGTCTGCTTCCCATCCCCCACCACCGTGAAAGGAGTGCGCGCCAATTTTTGTTTTAAAAAAACTCCGAAGACAGCTCCGTAGGCGCCCGTGGTGCGGCTACGAGGACCGTACACGTTGAAGAGACGGAGGGAGAGTGCGGGCATCTTGTAGACTTGGGCCCAAT
>CAIVGD010000349.1 GCA_903905395.1 uncultured Verrucomicrobiota bacterium | reverse complement strand
GCATGAGAAAACCAATCCTCTTCGTCTGGTTTGGCTTTGCCCTGGCGGCCGGGGTGGTGAGGGGTGCGTCAACGCCGATGAGCGTCGGTAACGAGCCCGATTCTTCGGTCGGATTAAAAACAACGATTGCCGCATTGGCGGAAAAAAAGAATAGGCCGGCTCCCGACTACGCGCGAATGGCGGAAGAAACCATTCAGTTTGGCTCGCGTCCCGACGCGGTGCAGAAACTCACCCAACCGCGGGCAGAAAACGAGGATCCTCAAGCCCCATGGCGGAATATGGTCGATGATGCTTTGGCCGGAGTGGATGAAGGGGAAAGAATGGATTCGAAGGCGGCGGACTGGCCGAAGTTGAGGGAGGAGTTGAAAAAGCTACAACCTCCTCAGCCACCGGAAGAAAAGTCTTCCACGAAAGACAAAAAAAAGGACAAAAGCGAGAAAGACAAAAAATCGGGCAAAGACAAAGGGAAGCCTGAAAAGAAAAAAGGGCAGGGGGAAAAGTCGGAGGATAAAGACAAGGGAAATGGGGAAGGCGAACAAGACAAGGGGGATTCTCAGAACCCGCCTACTCCCGGAAAAGGAGGGCAGGGCGGCGAACCGAAGGATGGCGAGTCGGGTCAGGATTCTGAAAAGGGAAACGAGGGGAAGCAGGAGCAGAAAGAAGGCAAAGGCAACGGAAAAGATCCAAACCAGATTAAGGATTATAGTTCAGGAAAAGATCAGGAGGGCAAGATGAGGGATCGCGCGAAGGAGGAAGACATGACCGGCATTCAGGATGAGAAGGCCGGATTTGGCGGTTTGGGTCAGGAAAAAAAGGATCAGGATAAAAAAGAGGAACAGAAAAAAGGTGGAATGGCGGGGGAGGGTGAGAAAAAAGAAAAAGGGAAAGAGGCACCGGCTGGAATGAGGATGGTGGGCGGCGGATCTGGCAAGAGGGAAAACGACGCGAGGGGTGATCCCATGACTCAAGATACGCTTTCTCGGTTGGAACAGGTCCGCCAATCGGACAGTCCTGCGAGCTTGCAGCAGAGGCTACAGCCCAAGGATCAGCGCCCATCGCAGTCTTCGACTGCCCAGCCCTGGTAATCAGTTATGAAGAAAGCCAAAAGACTCCTTCTCCTCCTTGTCGTCGCCCCCTTGGGCGCCTTGGCGCAGTCGGTTAGCTGGAACGATCCGGGTCCTTTGGTGCCAAACGAACCAACCCCCTTGGAACTTGTTTTTACCGATTGTCAGCCTTCTGGCGCGGTGACGCTTCCCGCCATCAACGGTCTGGAGGTGCTCGGACAGCCGGGCAGGGCGACGAGCTTCTCGATGATAAACTTTCAGACGAGTTCATCCACCACGCTGAGTTATGTGGTCAGATCCACCGCGGAAGGGGGATTGCAAATTGCCCAGTTTGAGGTGGTCACGGACAAGGGGAAAATAAAGGTTCCGGCGCTTTCTTTGAATACCTCCGGATCGGCGTCACCAAGGAGCAGGGCACAAGCCGTCCCTAGATTTCCGTTCGCTCCAGGAAGTGTTCCTGGCGCAGCCCAGACTCCCCCCGCCCAAGCGGCCCAGGTGCCGCCTGGTGCGGCGCAGGCGGAGGCAGCCGTGGAACCGCGCAATCCGTATGCGGGAGAAGTGTTTGATGTGAACTATCGGGTGTTTATTACCGGGAACCGAAGCGGAAGGGTGAAGACCACGCCACTTTGGGACGTGCAGAACTTTTCAGCGGAAGCCTGGGATCGGGGCCAGCAAATTGGGCCGGGCGGAAGCAAGGGCCTGCAGTTCCACACCAAGGCGATGATTCCAAAGTCTGGCATCTTTGATTTGCCACCCATCCGACAGAAGTTGGATATTGAAACTGGCGCGGCTGGACGTTCTTTCTTTTTCACCCAACCGGGAATGCAGGAGGTAGAGGTTTCCAGCGACACCATTTCCCTGCAGGTGCAATCTCTGCCTGGCAACGCTCCCACCGGATTTAAAGGGGCTGTGGGACAGTTTTCCCTGGAATCAAAAATGATCCCGGAGCAGGTCAATGAAGGGGAGCCGATCACATGGACTCTGACGTTGCGCGGCACCGGCAACTGGCCCGTGGGGGTGGAGCTTCCCTCGCGCACGGTGCCAACCCAGATGCGGACGATCCAGCCGAAGTTGCGGCGGGAATTCAACGGCACCGAAATATTTACGGGAGCGATTGTGGAGGATCTGGTGATGATTCCAGTGGCGGCGGGGGAGTTTGAACTGCCGTCGGTAAAATTTGTTTATTTCGATCCCAAGAAAAAATCTTACGAAACGATCGAAGCCAAGCCGCCGAAGATTGTTGTCACAAAAGGGGCGTCAGGACTTTCCATATCCACGCCGACGCCATCAGCCACGTCCCAAGCATCCGCACCATCCGGGAAACAGTCGATGCCGTCGGCGATTGGGCGCCCCAATCAACCTCTGCAATATGGAGCGCCCGCTTTGCCGAGGGAACCGCTGGAGGGGAAAGGAATCGGATTTTCTCCCGTGGCCGTGGGATGGCTCAAATTGCTTAGCGTTTTACCCTGGCTGGTTCTGCTGGCGGCCTGGTGGATCTGGGCGAAGAAGCGCGCGGTATTGACCGATCCGGAGAGGAACCGGAAGGAGGCACTGGAAGCGTGGAAGGCATCGGTACAGAGAGTTCGGACGGCTGGCGAGGATGCGGACGTACGGGAAAGTTCTCTTTTGCTTTGGCAAAAAGCGGTGGCGGGAACGCTTGGCATCGATGGAGCCACACCCTCATGGGCTGAGATCGCGCGGGGAACCATGACCCTGACGGATCCCGACCGAAATAATCTGGAGCAGTGTTGGCAGGATTCAGATAAAACTCTTTATGGAAGGAATCCGAGTCTGGATGGAGATTGGTGTGAGCGGGCTTCCGATTTGGCCAACCGGGTTGATCTGATGCCTTTAAAATTCTGGGAGCCGGCACGGCCAAGAAATCTTTTGCCCTGGATCAGCTTGCTCGCGGTCTTGATGCTTGGGGGAATTCCGCTGAAGGCGGACGAGACCAAAACGGCGGGGAACGCGGTGACTTCCAAGGAAAAGGCAGGCGATCCCATCGGACTCTACCGAGCGGGGGATTTTGAGGGGGCGGCTACAATCTGGGGAGAAAGAATCAGGAAGAAACCGTCCGATCCCGTGGCTCGGAATAATCTGGCACTGGCGAACTTCCAACTTGGAGACAAAGAAAGGGCCTTGGCCCACGGGCTGGCTGCGTATCTGGCTACGCCATCGAAAGGGACCGTGGCATGGAATGCGCGGATCTTTGCAGGAGCGGCGAACCAATTGGATCCCGCCATGAATCGCCTGTGGGAGGATAATTGGGCGGCGTTTCTGACATCGATCTGGGGGGTTTTTATCTGGCAGGGGATTCTTGTTTTGGGCATCACAATCGCCGCGTTCGGGGTGAGCCTTTGGCTGGCTTCAGGCTACTTTGCTTTTTACCGCCGAATGCTTTTTCGCGTGGGTTCGGGGGTGTTATTGGTCGGGGCGCTGATGGCGCTTGTGGCGGGACTGGCGTTGGGCGTGTACGGAAAGTTGGCCGATCGGGGGGCGGTGATGATTGTCGATGTGGAGCCGTTGCGGTCGGTTCCTACCGAGGTGGAGCCGCAGGCGGAGAAGGCTTATCCTCCGGGTTCGATCGCTCATTTAGAAAAGAGCTTTTTGGGCTGGAGCAAGATCCGCCTGCCGAATCAAGATGCCGGCTGGATCCGTACTGAGCACATTGTGCCGCTGTATTGAAGGTTTTAGACTCTGCCCAGCCCGACAAATGTGAGAGGAAATAAAAGTTTAGCGGGTCGTGCGTAGCGGTATTCGGCTGTGGGGTGGCTCGTCTTCGGGTTGGGGAACTGTCAAAGCGGGAGGAGTGGATGGAAGGTTGAAGATTTTTTCCATCACAGAACGTGAGCCAATAGCCGGAGCAACCTGGACGACCAGATTGGTGGTTTGGGCTGGGGGAAGAGACGATGCTTCCCAAAGACGCCGATAGGCGAACTTCAGGTTGAAACGACCCTCTCGTGGAAAGACAACTCGGAACGTTTGCGTTCCTGGGGCGCCCGGGATGTTTTTCGGTGAGGCTTGGTAGGATTCCGAAAGAATATGCGCAGTCTGCATGGGGGGATCGAGGACCCATCGGTAGCCTGTGGAAAAATTAGCGGGAAGAGTTACTTCGAGGGGCTGACCGGCCTTTGCTGTAAGATCTTGCTTGGATCGGAGGAGACCACAGCCAGAAATAACGGCGAAAAGGGCAAAGCCAAACCAAAGGAATCTCGCCTGGGATGGGCGTGGAATTTTCAGTTTTTTCCGCGAAGAGGAGCCAGATCCTCATCTTCTTTTGCAGCATCGGCCCAGATGCGGTCGATCCTGATGGCCGCCTGCACATAGGAGCGAGCTTTATCGAGGTCGCGGAGCTGGCAGTGATAACAGCCGAGCTGAAACTTGATGTGGGAATTATCAGGAAATTTCTGCTCCGCCTCCAAGAGGATGGTCCGGCCATTCAGGAGGGAGTCATGATGGCGGACGGCATCGGCCAGAGACACCCAAGTCTCGGGCTCTTCTGGGCGCTGTTGGTGAAGTTTCTCTGCCGATTTACGGAGTTCTACAAAGCGTCCGGCGGAGCGAAGAATGCGGGCGCGTAGAAAGGCGAGGGTGAGGGTGGGGTCACCCTTGGCACGGGCAAGGTCGATGCGGCGGAGTGCCTCATCATACATGCCGAGGCCGCAGTATCCATCCAGCTCCTCCTGCAGTTTGGCGCATGTTTCCATTGGCTTGGGTGAAATTTGCAGAGCCATTAGAAAGCACAAGTCCCCTCCAGAAGGTTGTTCCCAGACGCACGAGAACTGCTTGTCGGCAGATTGCCCCCTCCAGATATTGCCTCCACCAGTCCCCCAACCTTGATAAATAAAAATGTGGCATATTCTACATCTTCATTTCGAATGCACTTAGACCAAGATTGAAAAAATCATTTTCGTAACACTTCATTCCAGCTGTTTGCCTTTCCCGGGCTAATCCCATCCCGCCCGACGGGGGGGGCTGGAGGTAATAATCAGGATGTTGCGCGGGCGGGTGCGGAGTAATAATTGACGCACCCATGACGATCCTAGGCATTGATATTGGAAGCACGGGGGTCAAGGCAGCTCTCGTAGAATTTCCTGGGGCGACCATCGCGGGAGACCCACTGCACCTACCCACGCCGAAATCTATTTCTCCTGTCGCCATGGCCCGGGCGATTTCGAAAATCGTCCGACATTTCCAACACACGGGTCCGGTGGGAGCGGGATTTCCTGGAGTCATTCATCAGGGGGTCGTCATCACGGCGAAAAATCTGTCGCCGCAATGGGTTGGCAAAGATGCAGAAAAAATCTTTCACAAGGCCACTCGGCAACGTTTCTCTGTGATAAACGATTCGGATGCGTTCGGTCTGGCGGAAATGCATTACGGGGCGGGGAAAATAGAAAAGGGCACCGTGGTCATCCTCACCTTGGGCACCGGT
>CAIVGD010000348.1 GCA_903905395.1 uncultured Verrucomicrobiota bacterium | reverse complement strand
TGATTTGGTAAACCTCTTTGACCACGCCTTGATAAACAGCCAACACGTATTTCACCATGTCCCTCTTCGGGCCGATTTTCCAGATACCCCGTGTTGTCTCGTACAGCTCCTCGGCGTTCATGCCATGTCGATAAAGTTGATTGATCCGAATCACCAGAATTCCAAGATCGCGGATCTTACCTTTAGGTGCGTCGTATAAGGCAACCAGCTCCTCCAACCCCATTTTTCCATGGGAAATAGCCTGATAACCTCGTACCTCGTTTGACAACTGGTCGACTCCGATCAGGTCGATCAAAGCTGCCTCGATCTTCAGGGCCGTTTCATCATCCTTCAGGCCATGAGTGAGAATTTCAATCTTTGGCTCAAGCCCTGCCTTTTGAATTTCACGAATTTTTCGCCCCTTGGCCCCGTCTTTTTCTTCCTTCAGATGATCAAAGGCTCTTTGTCCCTTGCCTTTGCCAATGTAGAAGACCTTCCCGTCCCGCGGATCCCGGTAGAGATAAACATAAATCCCTACTTTTGAGATCACAGCACGCGGGAACATTTTCTAACCTTAAACTAGTTTCTATAGCGGGGGGAGTTATTTGGCCTTGGGCGTCGTCTCCAGCCAGTAGTTGCGGATCTTGTAGAGGGTCTGGCCGTCGTTGGAGATCCAGGCGTTCCCGACCCGCCTCGTCGTCGTTCCATCCTGCCACAGGATCGAGTTCCCTAACTCGTAACCACCGCCACGTTCGGCCCAAAGCCCCTCCTCCTCCGCAAAGACACAACCCGCCCCAGCCATCAGAATCAAAAGAACAGCTTTTTTCATTTATTCTCCTTTTTTTCAATCTTTCTAAGCTTCAACTCCCCCTCCCAGAATGCAAAACCCTCGTACCCCATCAAACGACCCGCCTCGCTCTGCAGGACTTCCAAGATGCGTGATATTCTTTCTCCTTTGCGGATATGCACCTCCGTTCCCAATTTTTCAACCACATCCACGAGAGCACTGATGGAGCAAGAGCCCCGGAACAGGTCCGGATAGAAGATCATGCATGCATTTAGCAGCAGCTTGGTCTCATCCCCCTCTGCAGAGATGACCCGCCGCACCTGCCCAGCAGGCCTTACCCCGCTCTCGAAATGGATCGCCTCTACCCAGACCTCCGCCCCTTTCCCACCCAATAGCAGCGTCAGCCAGACTTCCTTTCCATCCGGCGAGCCCATGCATACCACCTTCCGAAAACCTTCGCGGTTTCTAGGCTGAACATATCGATCGTGTCCTTCATCAAAACTCATAGTTCATTTCCTCCTTAATATTTTGTCGGCCAGCCGAAGAGAAGAGAGACGCCATGATGAATCAACCCCAGAGTCCAAAACATCACCCTCGCAATCAGATAAAACATAAAACCCCAAAAGAGCGCCAACGACCACATTGTAACTCTCTCCTTCCAAGAACCCCCCTCTTCTCTTTCCTGTTTCATCTTCATCTCCATCATACAACCTCCAGAGCGGTGTTGAGAATCTTGAGCATTGTCGCCTCGGCCTTACTTGCATCCGAATCCACCCAGCCCTCGACCAGCCGAATAATGTCGTGAAGAGCCTTTCTCATCTGCACCTCACTGCTCCTGCTTCCACCTGCACGCTTTTTGAATTCATTATTTTGATTCATACGCAAAATCATCCCATCCCCCCTAGGACATCTGCGGGGCTATCCAACTGGGGTCTGAACCCGACTTTCGGTTTTATCTAAATTTTCGGAGCAGCTCTTTTGGTGCGTAAATGGCAATGGGCTCCACATCGCTGGCCGCAAGTTCCCTACGAAGAAGCTCCTGATCCGCTTCCAAAAGATGGCGGTCGGAAGTCACCAGAAGCGTGCAGTTGGCGAGGGCTGCCTCCGCCACAATCAGAGAGTCGTTGATTTCACCGATGGGAATCATTCCTGATCCGCGAATCCGTCTGGCCACCTGCTCAACGATCCCATGACCCACTGGGATAAAATTAAGCGGGTGAAATTTCCAAATCCGCACCAGAGACTCAAGAGCACGACGTGCCATTTTCTTCTGCCCGAGATTGGCACCATGCTCCGCTAAATAACTCAGCTCTATCAGTACCGTTGGAGGAGCGACAAACTCCACACTTTTGACCCGGCGCCGAAAGAGCTCGACTAAGTCCTGAGCCCATTCTGTGGGAACGGTTAGATCCAGCAGGAAGTTGGTATCAAGCGCGACGAGCGTGGGTGGGAGAACTGGACGATCCATAGATCAAACCCATGGCCCGGCTTAACAAGCCTTGGCGACGTGTGTCCGTTGCCTCATTTAGCTGGGTGCGTGCTTTGGCCGCCATGAGAGTGCCTTTTGATTCTTTCAGAGGTCGCCCCGCGGTTTTTTTCCGGCTCGCCATGACCTTAAAGTACTCTCACCCCCTCCTTCGGCAAGCCCCCACTTTTCCCTTACCCCAACCCACGGCGGGCCCTGCCCCAAACTCTTGTCGGGGCTTCGCGTCCTTTGCGAGCTTGGCGTGAGAAATCCCCGTTTTGGGACAAGGAGACAGGATTAGGTTAAAGCGAGTCCTAATTGGGATTTTTTCTGGAGAGCCGGACGATTTCCGAATTCCGACGTGCTCCATGGAGGACCGTCAAAATTACTACTGTGCGTTGTATTTCATCCGCATGGTAAATGATTCGGTAGGGGAAGTGATCGGGATAACACCAACGGATCCCCCGCCCCACGGGTTTGATCGCACTTAATAAGGGATTTTGCTCCAAGCGACGCCATGTCATTTCCACCTCATCGATAAACCGGGTCCCCAAACCGGGTTGTTGCATTTCGTACCACAGGGACGCCGCCGCAAGGTCTGTTTCGACCTCGGGCCGGATTTCTAGTCGCCAACTCACCGCCCGATCAGTTTCCTCAGCCGACCCAGCACTTCACTGGCTGAAAGCGACGAAGAGGGATCCTTTCGCTGGGCTTCCAATCGAGTCTCCGCCAGTTTCAACTCTTCGGCAGTCAACCCTTGGTCATCCAACTCCATCACCCGGCGAACTAAAGCCTGCCGGTCCTGCGGCTTCCAGCTCGGCAGCTCGTGGAGTACTTCGGTAACACTCATTTTCTCAAGTATCTCTCTAAGGGACGGAAGCTATACGAAAGGCGTGGAGCCTTTTGTAACCAAGACACATCCACCAAATCCTCCGAACGCTCCACAAGCTCAAGGTAGTCACGGATCGGCACAATCACCGAAACCGGTTTTCCTTTGCGAGTCACCACTTCAGGCATGGTCATCAACTTCATTTATTTAATTTAAACCGCTACAGGATCCTTGCAAACGGTTTCTAGTAGCATCCGCAGGACTACCTACCCCCCACCACCTCGCCCCACATTATGACTTTATGCATAATGTCGATACGTCGTTTTCGTTCCTCCTTTCAGGTCCTTGGCGACCTTTGCGTGAGCAATCCCTGCCCTTCCCCTCGATGGCATGAGAAAAACCTGCTTTCACGCTAAGGCCGCAAAGGCCGCTACGTAAAACGTTGAATTTTCAAATACCAACGAGGCGGCCTCGGAGATGCCGCCCCTACCTAAGGCTCCAACCTTAAAGCCACATTATGGCTTTCTGCATAATATCGAAACATCCTCCGCGTTCCGCGTCTGCGCCCCGACCTGCGTCGGGGCTTAGCGGACTTGGCGTGAGCAAATTCTTCCTTAACCCCTTAATCCCATAACCCCTTAATCCCTTCACATCCCTCATACAACCTCCAGGGCCGTATTCAGAATCTTAAGCATGGTGGCCTCGGCCTTACTTGCATCCGAATCTACCCAGCCCTCCACCAGCCGAATAATGTCGTGAAGAGCCTTTCTCATCTGCACCTCACTGCTCCTGCTT
>CAIVGD010000347.1 GCA_903905395.1 uncultured Verrucomicrobiota bacterium | reverse complement strand
CGACCCGGCGATTTCGGCGCCGACGCCTGCCACCTCAATCTTCATAAAACTTTCGCTATCCCCCATGGTGGCGGCGGACCTGGCGTTGGTCCCATCGCGGTGGCCGATCACCTCGCCCCTTTCCTCCCATCCAATCCCCTCGAGCCTGTCCCCTCAGGCGGTGTGGGGGCTGTGGCTTCCGCTCCTTATGGCAGTGCCAGTATCCTCGTCATCCCCTGGATGTATCTGGCGATGGTCGGAGGTCCGGGATTGGCTAGGTGCACTCAGGTTGCTCTTCTCAACGCCAACTACCTCGCCCGCCGCCTAGCCGAACATTTCCCGATCCTCTACCGCGGCCCGGGCGGCTGGGTCGCTCACGAATTCATTCTCGATTTCCGACCCTTCAAAGCCTCGGCCGGAATCGAGGTGGACGATGTCGCCAAGCGCCTCATGGATTACGGATTCCACGCCCCGACAGTCTCCTGGCCGGTCGCCGGAACCATCATGATCGAGCCCACCGAATCAGAATCACGCGCTGAACTCGACCGTTTTGCCGACGCCCTCATCTCGATTCGCAAGGAGATCGCCGAAATCGAAGACGGCCGTATGGATCGGATCCGCAATCCGCTTAAACTTGCACCTCACCCCGCGGCCGATGTCCTCTCCGATTCTTGGGATCGCCCCTACGCGCGCGAACGGGCCGCCTATCCAGCACCATGGACCCGCTCTTGGAAATATTGGCCCACCGTTTCCCGCATCGATGCCGTCCACGGCGATCGCAACCTCATCTGCTCCTGCCCTTCCGTCGAAGACCTCGCGAGCTGACCTCCGTTCCGACTGCGGGAATCCATGGGGTCTGACCCATGCAAAACTACTTTTTCATCCTAAACCTTTCCTACTTGCGCGTTCCTTCACCTCCATCCCTTATTTTTCCGACCATCGTGTATTTCGCCGACTGCTCATCGGCATGATAAGAGCTCCGCACCAGTGCTCCGCTTTCACATGCTCCAAAACCCAGCGCCAGCGCCCGATCCTTCCACCGCGCAAACTCCTCTGGCGTCACCCATCGGTCCACCGGCAGATGTTTCGGGGTCGGTCTCAGATATTGCCCGAGCGTCAAAATATCCACTTTCATCTCAGCCAAATCGCCAAGCGTTTCTTCAATCTCCTCCTCCTTCTCCCCGATCCCCAGCATCAAGCCCGTCTTCGTCACAAAACCCCTAGCCTTGGCCCGTTGGAGCACCTCCCTGCTCCGATCGTACCACGCTTGTACTCGAACAGGTTTCTGCAATCGGCGCACCGTTTCCATATTGTGATTAAGAATGTCGGGATTGGCGTCGAGGACGATATTCAGACTTTCCTCCCGACCCTTGAAATCCGGAATCAACACCTCGATATGGTTGTTTGGGTTCACATGGCGCACTGCCCGGATGGTTCTTGCCCAGATTTCAGCCCCGCCGTCGGGCAAGTCATCTCTGGCCACCGAAGTGATTACCGTATGTTTCAAACCCATGATTCGGACTGCATCGGCCACCCGGGCTGGTTCCCCCCAATCCACCGCATTCGGTTTTCCGGTGGCTATGACACAAAAGCGGCAACTGCGTGTGCAAATTTCACCCAAAATCATTACCGTCGCCGTGCCTCGGCTCCAGCATTCGCCGAGGTTCGGGCAATGGGCGCTTTCGCAAACGGTGTGGAGGCGGTTTTCCTGCACCAGATTTCGTACCTTGCCATACTCAGGCCCGCCGGGAATTTTAGCACGTAACCATGGCGGTTTTTGTATCACTTGAAGTAGCTTAGCAAAGAATTCACATCCATGCATCAGCGATCGTGGATTCGTACCAACCAAAAACAGAACCCACCCAAAGTGCATTATGGATTAAACTGAAGTAAATCCAAAAAGGTGCGGGCGTTTAAAAAATATTTTACGATTGTTTATAGCCATCTAAGCCACAACCCCTTCCAAACCCTCACCTCTGAGGTGCCTCCGAGGTAGCTCCGAGGTGGCTCAGAGGTACCTCTGAGGTGGTTTCACCTAATCTTTTAATCAACACAAGATCCCACGCAAAGCACCTACCTCACCTCCGGGAGAGCTTCGAAGTGATCCACCCGGCAGCTTTGTTCTCTTTTGTTAACGAACAATTCGGGCAAGAGGCAGTGGGTTCTTGGTGCTGGCATTCTTCCTTCGATCATCAACTTCAGATGATCAAGGTTTTATCCAATTCATTTCGCACGGGTGTGCTTGGAACGCTTTTATTCCTCAGTACCGCCAGTTCAGGGCGTGCTATGGACGAAGAAACTGCCAAAACGATTGCCGACCTCAAAATACAACTCCAGTCCCTCATAGACAAAGTGGCCAAACTCGAATCCCAAGCCATCCCAACCTCCCCTGCTACCCTCGCCAATATCACCATCACAACTTCTCCAACCCCATCCGCTAATGCAGCTACCCAGACCCATGATGGCCAAGACAATCCCGAATGGCTTTTGTCACAAGCTAGTTTAAGTGGAACGACCGAAGCCGCCGCTAAAAAGATCCAGCAAGGCCCGCCGAATCCACCCATGGTCGATATTTCGGAAAATGGTCTAATCTTGCGATCCAAAGACGATCACCACGCTCTTCGCTTGGGCGGACTTCTCCAGATTGACCTTCGTGAGTTCACCGATGAAGGTTCCTCCACCGCTTCCAAGTTTCTGATCCGCCGAGCCCGCCCCTACGCCTCTGGCTACTTTTATGACGACTGGAATTACCGCTTTGCCGAGGAGTTCGCCCTGACCTCGCCCGATTCAACCACGTATCAAGCTACGATTGCCGATGCATTTATTAATTATCACGCCATGGAAGAAATTCAACTTCAAGCAGGCAAATTCAAAGCCCCCATCTCGTTGGAAATGAACGTCGCCCCCGCCAACACCATGTTCAACGAACGAAGCGTCACGGAAAATCTCACTCCCAACCGCGTCATCGGCTTCATGACCCACGGTCTTCTCTTTGAGAAAAAACTTTCCTGGGCGGCCATGGTCGGAGCCAATTCACGCAACGATACCATAGCCACTGGACTCGACGTAAATTCAGGCACCATGGGGTACTTCCGCCTCTTTTCTCAACCATTCAAAGATGTATCCACCATCCCTGAAGCATTCCATGGACTGCATCTTGGCGTGGGAGGAAGTATCGGATATCAAACCCAGTCCAGTGCGGGCACCTCATCTCTT
The DNA here is from genome assembly GCA_903905395.1 of uncultured Verrucomicrobiota bacterium. Lineage (GTDB taxonomy): Bacteria > Verrucomicrobiota > Verrucomicrobiia > Methylacidiphilales > Verrucolacustridaceae > Verrucolacustris. The sequence goes on along the minus strand of CAIVGD010000347.1, from coordinate 1,465 downwards.
TTTCAATCCTACAGCACCGACGGAGGAAATGCTTTTTTCAACTTTCCCAACGGGCTCAACACCCAGGGCGAACGGTGGAGGATCTCTCCTCAGCTTTACTACGACTACGGCCCCTTCGGACTCATGGGTGAGTTCATTGCGGAAAAACAGGGTGTGAACACTTCGTCTGTCGGAGCAGGCGGTGGTTTCACCAATTACGAATCCACCGCCTGGAACATCTCGGCAAACTATGTCCTCACAGGTGAAAACGCTACCCTCAACGGCGTGATTCCCCGCGAACCCTTCGATTTTAAAAACGGGACGTGGGGAGCGTGGGAAATGGCTCTACGCTACGACGGCATCGCCCTCGGCGATAATATGTTTCGACCCGTCTCCCAGGGCGGTTTGGGAGCTTCCGCCACCGAAAATGCCACAGCCATCAATGGCATCTCCTGGGCTCTCAACTGGTATCTCAATCGCATTGTTCGATTGGGACTGACGGTCGAGTATAACGCCTTCACCGGCGGCGGCGCGCCCGGCACGGTGGTAGAAAACAACGAACTCGGCTTCCTGACCAGGCTTCAGTTGATGTACTAAGCCTCACGCTTGTCTACAGAACCAAGCACTGATAAAAAGATGGGATGAAACTCATAACTTTCACCATCCAAATTTTCTTACTCCTGATCTCCCTTTCGTCCTCATGGGCCAGCATTCTCCCCGCGAAAGCCCGCGCCACCCTGGAGGCAGGAAACCGGCGGTTTGCGGAAGGCAAAGCGATCGCCCACGGATGGCAGAAGGGCATCGTGACGAAAACGGGCGCGCTCGGCCAAACTCCCTCCGTTGCGGTTCTAACCTGTTCGGATTCCCGCACTCCCGTGGAACTGATATTCGACATGGGCGTGGGAGATCTCTTTGTTTGCAGGAATGCAGGAGGTTTCGACACCCCAGAGGTCAACGCCACCTTCGAATACGGCGTCGCCGCCCTTGGAGTCCATACGATTCTCGTGCTCGGTCATACGAAATGTGGTGCCGTCACCGCCACCCTCGAGGGCACACCCGTTCCGGGGAACATTTCCATTTTAACCAAAGCCCTCCAGCCCGGAATTGCGAAAATCCACGAGGAACATAAGGACCTATCGCAGGAATCCAAACTCAACCACGCCGTGGAAGCCCTAACCCGCTATCAGATGGTTGAAGTCATCAAAAACAGTGCACTCCTTCAGAAAGCCCAAGCCGATAACAAACTCCAGATCATGGGTGCGATCTATGATGTGGATACTGGCCTCGTCCGTTTTCTGGATTAATCGCTCTCCTCTCTACTCTCTCGTTTCCTTGATCCAATCAACCTAACCTAGGGTGATGTCCACCCCAACTCGGCCCGAACTCCTAGCCCCAGCTGGCGATTGGGACTGCCTGAAGGCCGCCGTTACCGCTGGAGCCGACGCCGTCTACTTCGGCCTGCCCGCCTTCAACGCCCGCCTTCGGG
>CAIVGD010000346.1 GCA_903905395.1 uncultured Verrucomicrobiota bacterium | reverse complement strand
GGATAAACTTCAGGAATCTGCCGACGCAGGTCACGCAAAAGGAACACGTTGAACGCGGTCCCCACCGCCACCTGGGCTGCCATCGCGGCAAGCACCTTGCCTCCGCTCGCTGCGGCACAAACCAGGGCCGCAAAGGCCAGAAACCGACTAGCGGTCCCGAGCCACTGGCCACGGGCAAATAAACCCGCAGGCTGATACAGGCGCACCAGGATGCCGCCGACCGCACCAAAAACGCCCCAATAAATCAGGTAAAGGACAAGCGCGGCCCCCAGGCTGCCATCAGCCCCGGCAGACGCCCCACGACTCGCCAACGCCAGTCCCCCGAACAGGACCAATCCGCCGCCGATCAGAATCTCAGACGCCGCTAATACCGCCGCCATCTGGACGCTTGAGCTTAGCTCAATTTGCACCGCTTTCCGGCCGCGCACCCAGCGGTCATTGAAGAGGTTGCCAACGTAGTTTTGATGGCCATTATCCATCGACGTCACCATCGCCAGCAAAGCGAGCAGGGACATGTAAATTCCGTAGGTATCTGACGTCCAGAAATGCAGGAGCACGGGAACCTGCACAACGCTCTGAACCAGCGTGCAAGTCACTGCTACTCCGGCAGCCGTGCTCCCCTGCAATGCCCGGAAATGCACCTCACCACGCCTCATGGCTTCCGAGAGCCAGGCCGGTGGGCTGAAAGAAAAATACGGAGTGGATCGTCGCCCAGCGATTCGACCTGTGTTCCGCCTCTTTCCAACTCCGCAACAATCTCCCAATCGAAAGTAAGATAAACCGCATCAGCGTCAGGATAAAAAGGGTCTGCAAAGCAAGTCGGGGCGATATTGATCCAAAACCCTCCTCCGCTCCGCGCAGCCCGCCGTGCCCGCGCCGCAGCCAAGGGAATCCGCACTTTTCGATCGAAACCGGTGACCAGGGCATCCCACCATCGACCTTGCCGGAGCTTTTCCCGCCCAGTCCCAAGTGTAAACCCCGCCCGCTGCGAGTCCATGCACCCCCTGCCAAGGAAATTCGGGCAGACGAGAAGAAGTTCGCCACCGGGGCGCAGCATACGAATACATTCACGCAGAAATGCTTGCGGAAACACGCAATGCTCCAGCACATAGGTACAGAAAACGTTGTCAAAGGACCCCGAGGGAAAGGGAAGTATCTCCGCTTCAGTAAGAGGTATAAAAGTAGCGCGAGGACACCGTGTCGCGTTTTCCCCCATCAGTTGCACGTTAAAATCTACGCCAGTGTAGCGGTCGGCCAGGGCTGGGCATGCTCCTAAGATATTCGCCCGTCCGCATCCTACTTCGAGGATGCTCCCTAACGCCTGCAAGCGCCGCAGGATTTCGACGTAGGTGGGATCTGACTTCCACGCGGATGCAGTATATTGGATGTGGTCATAATAAGTCATCCCTGATGACCAAAACTTAAACATTGTCTTTTGGAACTGCTGCAAATGGGCAACATTGTGGGCTTCTGACGAGGAGAGCCATCGGATCTCTCGGTTAGGTACGATTACGCCATCCGCGGCATCAGATGACGCCGATGTACCTTGGCCGTTGTTTAAGAACATACTGATAAAACCGTTAGATACGAACCACTGCAATCAATGGAATGCCTGATGTTATTGAGCAGAGCTAGCGATCATGTAGTCTATCCTACGTTCTTGACAGTAACACACTAAATTGCCTGCACAACCGCCGGCCAACCGCCGATTCCTTTTCTGTATCAATGCCGCTCGAATACTTCATCGTATTGTAACTCATCGCTGTCGCTGCAGAGCTTGCCATAATAGCCCGATTCTCTCATGATGCGATATATCTCGCTCTTCTCGGTGCCGAAGCCCGCGAGGAACCGTGGCGTGACCTCGACAACTACATGCCTCGGCCTAAAGGCACCCAGAAACTCCCGCATTCCGCGCAAAACCAGAACCTCTGCACCTTCGGTATCTATCTTGACCAAGCTAACCTCCCGCCCTTCAACCAGTGGTGGAAGCAGTGAGTTTGCCGCTCAGACAGGGACGGTAACAAACGGCTCGGCCGCTCCCGGCAAGCCCGTAGTGTCATTTATTACCAAATGATTTAATCCGGTGTGGTAGCGGGAAACCTCGAGTGCCATAGCAGCGGCGCTGGCCCCAAGCGCGCCATGAATTGGGACCACATTGGCTGCGCCATTAAGTATGATTCCCCGCAACAGCCTCCTATATTCGCGCGGCGAAGGTTCAACTGCCACAACCCTTCCACTTTGCCCTAGAACTCTGGAGGCCAACAGCGAGAGGTATCCGATGTTCGCACCAATATCAACGAAACACTCACCGGACTTCAAGCCAGCGATTAGACGCGGCGCGGCATCATCAATGGAATGGCACCCACCTTGCACCTTGTGAGCATGGCGAAAGTATGACAGATCCATGATACTACTGAGATAGACCTCCAACACAGGACCGGCGGGCGTGCGGAGCCTGAACGGTCCAAACAGGCCGTCCAGTATTGCCAGCGCTCTAAACCGACCGCGGTGGTTAGGCATGAGGCGGGCATACCCCAATGCTAGTCTGCCAATCAGTGTTTGCATGAGTTACGAAGCAATTTGCACTCCGCCAATAACCTGCAGGCAGCAGCAGTTGTAGTATTTGCTCGCGCCCAGGCCAGCGCACCCTCCTGCAATTGGAGGTAACGGCCGAAATCCACTTTTCCAATTTGCCCAAGCAAATCGTCTGCATTTCGGTAGCAGAGGCAATTGACATCCGACTGTAGCCCGTGTGGAGCGCAGGTATGCGGTTTGAGGTGCAAATCGCGAAAACACGGCACGCACCCGTTGGCCGCGATTTCGTAATGACGCAGGCAATCCCAGCCCGCCCGTTTGGTGGTAATGCCGAACTTTGAAGCCTGAAGATCGGCATAGTATTCGCCCTCAGTCGAGAACGCATAAGATGTGCGGCTCTCCGGCACCCGCGCAGCAACCTCGGGATCCACGATATGCCGAGGCCAGAGCTTCGTCTTGGCTGGCAGTTGCCTGACAATTTTCTCCTCCGGGATGCTGAAACTGATTCTGCGGAGGTTTCGCGAGTGCGGCAGCAACCGCCGATACGACCTTGGAACCAGCCGGTGCCAGAGGTTGAACTGTGTGTCCGGCGTCCACTCCCGCTTGAAGTAAAGAAACTGACGGTGTGCCCGCGGCAAGAACCAGCAATACGGCCGCCGCCAATAGCGGCCAGCAGCGGGATATGGCTGGGGCGTGTCCTCGCTATCGGTGATAATCGTGTTCTGGCTGCTAAGAAATGGTCGCCATTGCAGGAAGAGTCCGAATTGGCGCTGGATTGATGTGAAAACGACAAGCTTGAACTGTCCAGACGCGACCCTTGATGCGACTGCAATGCGATCGATCGACGCTTCGGGCAGCAGGTAGAATGCTGAAAAGCCCCGGCCGTAGATGCTCGCACGCGCCGAAGCTGGGAAATCGGCATAAGCAACATCGCAGCGCGGATAGTCCACAGCTTGAGAACCCAATAGGCTGCGGAATCCATGAAACAGAGTTAGCGCGAGGTAATCAGGCTCATCGGGCATCACGAGCAGCACTTTTCCTGCAAGGTCAGTAGTCATCTAAGTTTGGACTGAGCACAACAATACAAATTGCCAGCCGAATAATCCGGGCCACTGGCGAGTCGCTATTTTATCAATAGCCCGCGCAAGCTGCGGAGACCAACGGCGCAACGGTGCCAGGGGAAAAGAACCATCGCCAGCGGCCACCTCGATGTGGAACCCATACTCGTTTAGTAGCTGTTGGGCGGTTTGGAAGGTGTACCATCGAAAATGCGTGTTATCCATAAGCCCACCCTCAGCGTAGCAGAATTTTCCCCGGCAGAGTGCCCAACGGTTCTTGTAGAAGAGGAGATTCGGCAGGGCTACGACCAATCGGCCTCCCTGCGGGCTTAAAACTCGCCGCAGGTCTTGCAACAAAACACCAGGCCAACAAATATGTTCCAACACATGCGAGCAAATGCAGCAGTCATAGGTGTCGGACATCGAGTTGGGCAAGCCCAGCTCCAAATTATGCGTCCATACCCGCCGACACACTTTACTCGCAATGTTCGACTCCTCCGCTGATAGCGTAATTCCATCGACCACCGCGCCTCTTGCTACCAAGCGGGCGGCATTGGCTCCATCGCCGCATCCCACGTCGAGTACCTTCGCCGCTCCGGGCGGCACCAATCCAAGCACGGCCGGGTTCCCTTGATTTGAATAAAGTTTCTGCGCAACGCTCTTTTCGAATAACTTCATGACAGCTTACACGCCCCGGGGACTCGAACTTAACACAACGTCTTGCCGGCATCAAGCTGATAGGCCAAGGCCGGAAGCCGGACAAAAACGTCTCAGGCATGCCCCAAACCTAATGACTCAGCCGACCGGCTTGTGCCATAACCGGCTTCATACTGGAATCGTTTTTCGCACGGAGCCCCGGATCTTGACCTGCTTGTTTCATTACACCCTGCGTCCTATACGCGGGGGGTTGCGATGTAATCATTGGTCATTTGAACAGAAACTTCATCAAAGTTGCTGTGCCGTCCACCACATTGGTCGAGCCGATAGACCAAGTAATTTAGCGACTCGAGAAGAGGAAACAAACGCTCACCTCGGTAAAACGAACGCTCTTTAGCAAACCTTGCGATAAACTCGAAAACTATCAAAGGGCGAAATACCTTAAGTGTTTCTCTTGCTGGAACCAAAACATCCTCTTCAAACCCCTCGACATCAACCTTAATGAAATCCAGTCGTCTCAATTTGCTTTGCGCAATCCAATCGGAAAGCCGCATGGCCGGAACAGAAATCGTATTTGGGCCCTTGGGCACGATCCGCCGAAGAACAGGAGCTGTCACGCCGGATGAAAAACTCTCCTCGCCAGTATTTCGCCCCAGGGCCATTTGGCTACAGGTAATATTGGTGACGCTGGCGCAATTACTCGCGAGTTGGCGATAATTGTCCGGACTTGCCTCAAAGGCATAAACATGACCGCTCGCAAATCGCGATGCGAACAGGCGGCTCATCGTACCAATGTGTGCCCCGATGTCGAGGGCAACAGCGTCTTCTGGAAGACCAGCTAAAGCAGAGTCTATGACCGCAGTGTGCCAGCCCGAGACTAGCCAGGAGAATTGGCCGTAGCGCAGATCGATCCAGAACGGCCTCAAATCAGGCCCGATAGTTGGACATTTCCGCCACGAGCGATAAATAGCGGATCCGTAGTGTACTAGCCGCCAGAGACCCCATCCACGACCGCAGAACCGCCAAATACTGACTGCAGCATTAAGCCAGTGACGACCGGGGGTCGAAAGAATTGTCACTGGCTTATCGTAAGTTTTCAAAGGTAATTCCTTTGATTTAAATAAAGTTTCTGCGCAACGCTCTTTTCGAATAACTTCATGGCAGCTTTCACGCCCCGGGGGCTGGAACTAAACGCAACGTCTTGCCGGCATCGAGCTGATAGGCCAAGGCCGGTAGCCGGACAAAAACGTCTCGGGCATGCCTAAAACCTTCCAAAAACAAACGCGCCTCGCCTCTGAGCAAGCGCCCTGCGAGATGCCTGACGTAACACCGGTTGGTGCAGAGCCGCTGTGCATCGAGGAAACGAAGCAACTCCTCTCTGTTCGCAGCCATGCGATAGAGGTTCGCAAAGATTATATGATGGCAAATCAGGAATTGCGCCCAAGCAAAGCTTCTCGGTGAATTGTCGAGTGAAATGAGCGGTTCACGGACATAAGCGATACCGTCCGTGCTACAAATACGCATCCACATATCGACATCTGCCCAGTTGCGGAACTGCGGGTCAAACGGCAGGTGCCGCTCATACACCGCACGGCGCACCATCACCGTTCCCCAGATGGGCGAACCTGATGAGCCTACAAACACTCGGCGGAAGAAATCGCCTCCTTCGCAAAACGCGGGGAGATCTTCTAAAAACACCCGGCCGGGCGCCGCCAAGCCGCAGAAGACCAATCCCGCCCGGGGGTGGCCGAGCAGCGCTGACTCCCATTTTTTCAGCAACGTCGGGTCGAATTGGTCGGCATCATGCAGATTGGCGATGTAATCGCCGGTCGCTTGGGCGAGCACCGCATTCAGATTACCTGGCATGTTCAGGTTCCTATCGTTGCGATGATAGACAAAGTGCGGGAACCGGTCGCGATATGCCAAAGCGACCTTGGTCGGGTCATTTGGCGAGCAGTCATCCCACAAGAACACCTCGTCCGGCGTCCGTGTTTGGCGCGCCAACGACTCCAAGGTAGCGCCCAACTTGTCGGGCCGATTGAAGTGCGTGATACAGACACTGAGTTTCATCGGTGATCAGAAATACTGCGTCAGACCGGCCGCATCAGATGGGCGGATGCCGCATGGGATTCGCACCCCTCAGCATCCATTTTGTAAGCGCGCAACAGGGCAAATCCCCACCAATTCCAGAACGGGCGCTGTAGCAGCGGATACGGAAGTTGCGTGAGTTCAAGATGCAAGAGGATGGGCGGCGGGTTCGCCCGCGAGAACTCGCAAAATGGAAGCAAGAACCTCGTCGTTGGAAAGCCTCCAAGCTTCGACTCTGGACCGCGCCGCGACCGCGATCCGCCGCCGACGGTCCCCGGCGGGCAGCAACTCACGGCACCGAGCCGCGCATTCCTCAGCGGTGGACCAGAAGAGCGCCTCTTCCCCGTTGCGGTAGAGCCGTTCGTGCTCATCAGTCCTCTCGGCACAGAATACCGCGCCAGCAATGAACGGGACCTCGGCGCTGCGCTGCGTGTGAAGGTCACGATTGCCCTTAGACAGCAGTCCAAGCGCGACTTTCGCACACTGAATCGCCCGCACGTAGTCGGGACCATACACGGACGGTCCGCGGATAAAGGTCTGCAATCGCCCCCACTCACGCGCCTTGCGCCAATGATCACCCCAAATCGTGAGCGGCACGCCCAGCTCCAGCAACCGAACCATGAACGGTCCCCGTTCCGGCATCCAACTGCCGACAAACACCACCTCCGCCGCCCACTTTCGGCACTCTTCGTCCGTGAGTGGCAGAGGAGCGTGTGCGACCGGGTCGTAGGAGCGGAAGACGTGATGCACACTGCGGGCACCATGTGCCCGGGCTTCGGCAATATTCTCCTTTCGGACCACGACTGTCAAATC
>CAIVGD010000345.1 GCA_903905395.1 uncultured Verrucomicrobiota bacterium | reverse complement strand
GCGAGTCCTTCCCGCCGAGCGGCCCCGCGACTTTCCCCGGAAAGCTGGAAAAGGTGAAGTGCCTTGAGGGAAAGAATGGGGAAGACGCAGGGCATGATGTTGAGGATCAAACCACCAAGAAAGGCGAAGAGGAGTGTGAGGAGAATATTTGGGTTGAGGTTGGAAGTTGCCGAAGAAACTTGGGCCAAGGGAACGGAAATCTGCAGGGCACGATGGCCTTCGGAATCCCATGATTTTTCGGCGACGAGCAGTCCGGTGATGGTGGAAGGCAGTTGTGCATGTTCCTTGAGCGGAAGGCGGAGATGAACCCCATCGGAAGAGGTTTTGATTTCCGCAGATGCAAACTCATCCAGCCAATCATTCGAGTCAGGGAAGAAACTTAGTTTTTCGAAGGATGAAGAAGTTGGGACTTGAATGAGAAGATCGAGAATCCGGGCAGAACGTTGGGCGGAGATACGGATCGAAGGGACTTGGATGGGGAGTTTTTGAAGGGATTGTTGAAAAGTTATGGTGAGGGCAGGGTCGGGTTTGACAATTTTAGGGATTTCGAGAGTGAGAGAGGCATGGGCGGGCAGGCAGGCTTCCTTGCAGGCGAGCCAATCGAGTTGGGCTCCGAAGGTGACTGGGGAAGTGAATTTCCAGTCGGCCGGCGGGGTGAGAGTAGCGAGGAGGATGGTTTCCTCCTCGTATCCGTAGCTGACGAGGGGTGGGAGGAGGATTTTATTTGGGAAGGGGAACTGGAGGGGGGAAGCGGTGAAGCCGGGTGGGAGTTTCCATTCGATGGAGGGGGGCATACCGGAATCGCCAGGGTTGGACCAGTAGATGTGCCAGCCGGGGGTGGGTCGAAAACGGAGACCCACCATGAGGGATTGACCGGACTGGAGAGGGACAGGCTCGGCAATGAGGTCGACTGTTACCTGCGGGGTGCGGGCGAGCGGGCCAGCCCAAGCGGATCCAAAAAGAAGAAGGGCGGGAAGCCAGCGGAGATTGGCCCAAGGTGGGGTTGGGAAGGTCATGGAAATAGGATAGGTTAGCTATCGAAAATGGAAACGGTTTCTGTAGATCTGATTCAACAGTTGCGGGATTTGCCGCATCGGCCCGGGGTCTATCTATTTAGGGATCGGTTTCGGCGGGTGATTTACGTGGGCAAGGCACGGGATCTGCACCGGCGTGTGAGCCAATATTTCCACCCTTCCAGAATAATGGGGGCCGACCTTAAGACACGGGCGTTGGTCCAAAGCATTGCGGAATTGGAAACTCATGTGGTGCGGAACGAGCCGGAGTCGATTTTGTTGGAGGGGCGCCTCATTAAGGAGTACCGGCCTAGGTACAACGTCAGCTTCCGGGATGATAAAAAATTTCTACTGGTGCGAGTGGATATGGAGGAGCCTTATCCCAAGTTTCAACTGACCCGGATGAAGAATGAGGACAAGGCGCGTTACTTCGGCCCGTTCGCGTATCCAAGGGCTCTGCGGCAGACCTTGTCACTTATGAGGAAAAAATTTGGATTGCGGTCCTGCCGGCCGGAGATTCCTGGAGAGAAGGAGTACCGCCACTGTCTGGACGAGGTCATCAGGAACTGCAGTGCCCCATGTGTGGAAAAGATCACGCGGGCGGCGTATGGGGAGAGGGTGCGGCAGGCGTGTGATTTTCTCGAAGGGAAGACGAGGGAGATGCAGGAGTCGCTTCAGGAAGCGATGATCCAAGCCGCGGGGCGAAAGGATTTTGAGAAGGCGGCGTCGTTGCGGAACCTGGTGGAAGATTTAAAAACGACAACGCGTCCAGCCCGGAAGTTTTTTGGATCCCTGCCAAGCACGGTGGTGCCGGAAAAAGATCTGGAGGCGTTGCGAGATGCGCTGGAGCTGGCGGCGGTGCCTTTGCGGATCGAATGTTTTGACATCTCCAACATTTCCGATACGCACAGCGTGGCCTCGATGGTGGTGTTCCAGAATGGCCGACCCGCGAAGCCGTCCTATCGGCGGTATCGGATCCAAGCGGTGGTGGGTCAGGATGACGTGGGTTGCATGGGAGAAGTGATCCGGAGGCGTTGCCGGAGATTGATCGCGGAGGGGACGAATCCACCGGATCTCATCGTGGTGGATGGGGGGAAAGGACAATTGGGAGCGGCGGTGCGTGAGTTGAAAACGGCGGGGTGGGGAAACGTGCCGGCGATCGGGTTGGCGAAGTTGAACGAGGAGATTTTCCGGCCGGGTCGACCGGAGCCGATTGTGTTGCCACATGAGAGCGGGGCGATTCGGTTGTTACAGAGGGTGCGGGATGAAGCCCATCGGGTAGCGAATGGATATCACCAACTCCTGATGAAACGGAGGATGGAGATGAGTGAATTGGATTCGATACCCGGGGTGAGCGCGGTTCGAAAACGGGCGCTACTGAAACAATTCGGTTCGGTGGGGCGTGTGGCGAAGGCGTCGGTGGCTGAATTGGCGAATGTGACTGGTGTGGGGGAGAAGGTGGCGGCAGTGATTGCGGGATATTTTAAAAAAGCGTGAGATGAGATGGCTGCGATGCGGTCGCCTACGGGTGGCGAACTCCGGTGATTTACTTCGAAGCGGTTTGCCAGATGCCGTTCCAGTCCTTGGGCGGTGGGGTGCGGGAGAAGGTGGCGATGCGGGTGAGAAATTCGAGTGAGGGTCCGTCGTTTTCACGGATCTTCAGGCACATTCGTAATCCCTCCTCGGATTCTGACCATTTTTGGTGGCGGTAATGTTGGAGGGCGGTGGCGAAAGCGTCGCGGAGGAGGGCGGTGGTGGTGTCCAACTCACCAGTTTTACTGAGAAGCTCGTAAATGCGGACTGGTTCGGTCTTGCCGTACACGGTGACGAGGTCGAGCTCGCGAACCTCTACCTCATTTTCCGCGAGGCGGAAGCAGTCTTCATTGATGATGAGATCGGTGCCGTAGATTTTGTTAACGCCTTCGAGGCGGGAGGCGATATTCACGGTGTCCCCTATGACGGTGAAGGATTTTGTGGTATCAGAACCGACCGTGCCGATGATCGTTTCGCCGGTGGCGAGGGCCATGCGGACTTGGAAGCGGGGGACGTTCCGGCGCAGGCCGGTGATCTGGGAAAGATCTTCCTGAATTTTGGCAAAGGAGGCACGCATATCGAGGCAGGCGAGGCAGGCGTCGCGGGCGTGGGTTTCACCATCGGAGAAGGGGCTGGCCCAGAACGCCATGACGGCGTCGCCGATGAATTTATCCACGATGCCATGGTGGTGGCGGATGACCTCGGTTGCCGCCGTGAAGTATCGGTTGAGGAGGTGGACGAGAGTATCGGCGGTGAGTTGCTCCCCGATGGCGCTGAAACCGGAAATATCGGAGAAGAAGATGGTAACCCGGCGGCGTTCGGCGGATTGCCGGAGTTCACCGGTGAGTGGATTGACCACGTTGGCAACAATCCGAGGATCGAGAAAGTGTCCGAAAGCTTCGCGGAGTTTTTCCTTGGACTTGAGCTGTTCGACCATCTGATTGAAGGAGCCGGTGAGTTCTCCGATCTCATCGCTTGAGGTGACTGGCAGGGGGGCGGAAAAATGTCCTTTGGCGGTCTGGTGGAAGGCGGAGGTGAGGAGGCGGAAGGCGGTCTGGAGGCGACCCGTGATGAAGAGGAAGACGAAG
>CAIVGD010000344.1 GCA_903905395.1 uncultured Verrucomicrobiota bacterium | reverse complement strand
GGGTCGCCAGGTCGCGCACCTGAATGGGGGGCTTCATTAGGATGATTTTTGATTCATCGATCGGTTCGTCGGTGGCGGAGGATTCCTCCACCAGCTCGGAAGTAGCAGGAGCTTCAATAACGGCCGGAGTGGGGACTACGGGCACGGTTGTGGCTGGAGCGGGTGTCACCGCTGGCGGCGTTGTCAGCGGGGCTGGGACAATTTCAGGAGTTTCGGTTTTTTCGGAAACCTTATGTTTGGGAGTTGTTTTTTTGGCAGGCTTGACGATCGGATGTTTTTCCGCGACCGGCTTGTGGGCGCGGGGCTTTTTGGGAGCGGCGGCTGCCCCTTCGGGTTTGGCCGTTTTTTTCGTGGACGATGTGGCCATGCCGGGTAGTGGAAGACGCTTCAGGTCTTAACGGCAGCGAGGGCTGCCTGAGCCTTGGTGCGGATTTCTTGGGCTTGTTCGGGGGTTAGGTCGGGAATGGCTTCGGCCAAATCCTTTTCGGTCGCCTCACAGATGGCTTCGGCGGTGCTGAATCCTACCGAGGCAATTTTCTGGGCGAGGGCCAGTTCAATGCCGAGGACGGTGGCCAGACCTTGGACTGCCAGTTCGAGTTTCTGCTCAAAACCCAGGACCTCGGTCTTGTCTTCCTCGACGTCGATGTTCCAACCGGTGAGTCGGCTGGCGAGGCGTGCGTTGTGGCCTTTGCGACCGATGGCTAGGGAGAGATTTTCGGCATCGACGAGGGCACGGATGCGGCGGTTGGGTTCATCGATCTCTATTTTGCGGAGCTTGGCAGGTTTGAGGGCTTCAATAACCAGTTCATGGATATTCGGCGACCAACGGAAGAGATCGACCTTCTCGTTGTTGAGTTCGCGGACGATGTTTTTCACGCGGGAACCGCGGATGCCAACGCAGGCACCGACCGGGTCGACTTTTTCCACATCGGACCAGACGGCAATCTTTGTGCGAAAACCCGGTTCACGGGCGAGGGACTTGATCTGGACGACACCGTCGGCGAGTTCGGCCACTTCTAGGGAGAGGAGCCGACGGACGAAATCGGGGCTCGCACGGGAGAGAATGATTTCGGGTCCGCGCAGGCCGGTCTGGACGGCGAGGACGAGGGCGCGGATACGTTCGCCCGGGGTGTACTCCTCGGTCGGGACGCGTTCGCGGGATGGCATGATGCCTTCAAATTTTCCGAGATCGATTACGACGTCGGCGCGTTCGAATCGGCGGACGGTGCCGGCGACGATGTCTCCGATGCGGCCTTGAAACTCTTCTAGGATCATCGTTTTTTCGATCGACCGGAGATTCTGGTTCATGGCCTGCTTAAATACCTGGGCGGCGATCCGACCGAATTGGCTGGCATCGAGTTCGATCTCGACGAGTTCGCCCATGCGGGTGGAGGGGTTAACTGCGCGAGCCTTGATGATGGAAATCTCGTCAGGATTCGGGCGGGCGCGGTCGGTGCCCTTGAGTTTGGCAAACATTTGAATTTTTCCGGACTTCTGGTCGAGTGCGACACGGATCTCTGTCTCGATGGGGTAGGTCTTGTGGGCGGCGGTAATCAGGGCATTCTCGATGACAGTGGCCATCACCTTGCGGCTTATGCCCTTCTCCTTTTCCATATAATCGAGTACCGTGAGGAAGTCTTGCGTGTTCATGTGCTTATATTTCCTAGTTGGTGGAGAAGGCTTTTGGCGAAAAAAAGGGTGGAAACCATTCGAGTTCCCACCCATCAACCGCCGATAGTCGACTCCGTGCAAATCTTATCCAATCGCACGATTCGGTCAATCCGCGAAATGCAGGGAGTCGCTTTGTGCGTAAATCCATGATGAAACAGAAGATCGGTCTGGTGGCGGGGCGCGGAGTTTATCCCTCTTTAGTCCTCGATGGAGCCAAAGCCCAAGGTGTGGCTCTCGCTGTTGCCGCTTTCGAGGGCGAGACAGATTCGCGGGTGGCTTCCCGAGGGCAACCGAACCAGTGGCTCAAGGTGGGACAGTTGGGGGGGCTGATTTCCTTCTTCCGAAAAGCTGGGGTGAAAGAGGTGATCTTTGCGGGACAGATTGCGCCGAAGAGACTTTTTGATCTCCGCCCCGACTTGAAGGCCCTGTGGATCCTCGCCCGACTTAAAGAACGCAATGCGGAGACCCTTTTCGGCGCCGTAGCCAAGGAGTTGGCACGTGCTGGAATCAAAGTTTTGCCGGCGACGACGTTCGTGGAGGATCACTTGGCCAGCCGCGGGCATCTGGCAGGTCCCAAACCCCCGCGCAATCTGGCTGCGGAAATCGCCTTCGGTTGGCCTCTGGCCAAGTCGATCGCCCGGTTGCACATCGGACAGAGTCTTGTCGTCCGCAAGGGAACCGTGATGGCGGTGGAGGGATTTGACGGGACGGACGCCACCCTGAAACGGGGAGGGACGCTGGCGGGTCAGGACGCCGTGGCGATCAAGGTTACTTCTCCCGCCCAAGATATGCGCTTTGATGTTCCAGTGATCGGACCGCAAACCATTCTTGCCGCCGCGGAGGGAAAGGTGGGGACTCTCGTCATCGAGGCCCACAAAACCCTGATTCTCGAAGCCGAGGAGGTGAGAAAACTGGCGGTGAGGCACAAAGTCACGGTGTGGGGTCAGGTGGGCAAAGGAACGAAATGAGCCATCCCATTAAAATCGGAGTCGTTGGAGTGGGTCACATGGGACGGGAACACGCGAGGATTTATTCGGAATTGTCTGGGGCGGAATTGGTCGGCGTGTACGACACCGATCCTGCGGCGGCCAAGAAAGTGGCCGACAAATATCGGACGCGGATTTTCTCCTCGTTGGATGAGATGGTCGATGCCGTCGAGGCCGCCAGCATTGTCACACCGACGGTGACTCACTTGGCCGTGGCGGAACCTTTTTTGAGAAAGGGCAAACATATCCTCGTGGAAAAACCGATCGCGATGGACACGGCGGAAGCGCGGCAAATGGTCACCTTGGCGGATCAGCACGGCGCAAAACTGGCGGTGGGGCATGTGGAGAGATTCAATCCAGTGCTCGCGGCATTGGAGGAACGGTTGGGCCGTCCGCGTTTCATCGAGGCGCATCGCCTCTCGCCCTATCCGGGACGCAGTACCGACATCGGAGTGGTCATGGATCTGATGATTCACGATTTGGAAATTATCCTGCATCTGGTGCGGTCTCCGGTGAGTTCGGTGGATGCGGTGGGCGTGCCGGTATTGAGCAAGGGTGAGGATATCGCCAATGCGCGGATTCGTTTTGCGAATGGTTGTGTGGCGAATCTGACAACTAGCCGGATCAGCCCGGAGAAACTGAGAAAAATCCGGGTATTTCAGGATGACGCTTATCTTTCGCTCGATTACCTCAAGCAGGAGGGACAGATGTACCGGCGACAGGACGGCAAGATCACGCGGGACAACATTCCAGTGCGAAAAGGAGAACCTTTGCGTAATCAGTTGGATGAGTTTCTGAATAATGTGAGGCATGGAACCGATCCGCGCGTAGGCGGCTCGCATGGTTTCGCGGCGCTCAAGCTGGCTTCGCAGATCTGTGAACAGATAACGTCGGTGGGGGTATGAGCGTGGAGACGGGCGAAGGACCTCTCGTTTATTTCGTTGCTGGGGAAGCGAGCGGGGATCGCCTGGCGGCGGATCTCTTACGAGAGCTGAAGAAAAGAAATCCCGCCCTGCGGGCGTTGGGTGTCGGCGGACCCATGCTCAAGGCGGCCGGTCAGGAGCAGAGCCTCGATCTGGCGCGGCATGCGGTGGTGGGGTTGACCGATGTGTTAAAACATCTGCCGAAGTTCTGGGGTTTTTTCCAACAGGTGAAGAGTGAGATTGCGAAGAGAAAGCCTGACGTCGTCCTTCTCGTCGATTATCCGGGATTTAACCTGCGGCTGGCCAAGGCGCTTCATCACAGTCCCGGGCGGCCGGCTATTGTTTATTATGTCAGTCCGCAGGTGTGGGCGTGGAAAGCTGGTCGGGCGAAGACGATGGAACGGATTCTCGAGCGGTTGCTGGTGATCTTTCCATTCGAGGTGGAGTGGTTTGCCCGACACGCTCCACGACTTAAGACGAAATGGGTGGGGCATCCGCTTGCGGATCGCTGGATCGCGCAGACGACGGAACCCGTGAGAGACGAGATTCCGTGCGTGGCCCTGCTCCCAGGAAGTCGCCCCCGGGAAATCTCGCGGCACTGGCGTCTTCTTTTACAAACAGCGGAACGGATCGTAAGGGAGGAAAAGAAGGTACGATTTATTTCGTTGGCGACGGATGGTGAAATGAGGCAGCGACTGGAACAGGAATGGGGGAAGCAAAAGTTGAATGGGGTTAGTCTGGATATTGTCTCGGGGCAATCGCTCACCCAGTTGGCGCGCTGTTCGTTGGCCATCGTGGCGTCGGGCACGGCCACGCTGGAGTGCGCTATGGCTGGGTTGCCCATGCTGGTGATTTATAAGGCGTCGTGGCTGACATATCTGCTGGGTCGGATGCTGGTGAAGTTGCCGTATCTCTCGATGGTAAATGTGTTGGCGGGGGAGAAAGTAGTTCCGGAATTTCTTCAAGGGGCGGCCACGCCTGAGCGGCTTTCCTCGGCGGCCCTGCAAATTTTACGCAATCCGCGCGGGGCCGAGGCGCTGGCGGAAAGGGTTCGCGAGGTCGCGCAGAAGCTTGGCGGACCCGGGGCGGCGGGGAAAGCGGCGGATGAGGTGGAGGATGCGATCCGGTTGCGGCAGGCGTTAGTGGTCGCGGCGCAGGAGAGTGTCGGCGATCTCGTGGAGCGAGGCGGCGGAAGAGCCGAGGGGTCGTAGAGCGGCGCGGGCGGCGGCGGTCAGGCGGTCTGCCTCTTGGCGAGCTCCTTTCAAACCGAGCAGACGCGGGTAGGTGGCTTTGCCGGAGGAACGGTCTTTGCCGATGCTTTTGCCTAATTTTGCTTTGGTGGATGTGATATCGAGAATGTCGTCGATGACCTGAAAGGCCAGGCCCAGGGCCCGCCCGAAGCGGGTGAGGTGGCTGAGGAGTTTGGGATTGGCGCCGACCGACATGGCGCCGAGGCGGAGAGAGGAAGTGATGAGGGCTCCCGTTTTTGCACGATGGATTTCGACCAGCTTTTTAAGGGGGATGCGTTTTTTTTCGGAATCAAGGTCGAGGACTTGGCCGGCGATGAGACCGAAACTACCGGAGGCGTGGGCGAGTTCGGTGACGAGATCAGCGGGGGAGTAGCGGCGGTTGGGTTTCGTGCGGGCGACCGAGGCGAAGGCTTCGGTGAGGAGGCCGTCTCCGGCGAGAACGGCAACCGCTTCGCCGAAGACGCGGTGATTGGTGGGGCGGCCGCGGCGGAAATTATCGTCGTCCATACAGGGGAGATCGTCATGGATTAGCGAGTAGGTGTGGATGCATTCGACGGCGCAGGCGGAGGGAAGGGCGAGGGATTCGGAACCGCCGGCGGCGCGGGCGGCGGCGAGACAGAGGATGGGTCGGAGGCGTTTGCCACCGGCGAGGAGGCTGTAACGCATGGCTTTGTGGATCAGGGGTGGATGGGCTTTGGCGGAGATGAGGCGTTGGAGGGCGGTCTCCACTCGTGGCAGGCGGGTAAGCCAAAAGGTGTGCGGGTTCATAAGGCTTTGATTTGACGAAGTTCGCACATGAAACGCAAGCGGGAAGGATGGGACAAAACTTTTCGAGGAGACTGGGAATATACCAAGCAAGGAATGTTTTTTATGGTTAAGACTCCGGGATGGGCGGTCATTGTAAGGGCGTGTTGGCTACGGAACGCTAGTGCGAAGCGCTACTTGCACCTACCTTGCGTCAGTACGAGGTGGTATCGAGTTTCACCTTGCCGCGGAAGATCCAATAAACCGAGATGGTGTAGGCGCCGACGATGGGCATGCCCAGCAGGGCGATGAGGAGCATGATGGAGAGAGTTTTTGGGGTGGAACAGGCGTTATAGATGGTGAGGTTTAATGGCCCTGCTGGAGAGGCGTAAACCAGATTTGGGAACATTCCCAGACCGAAGAGTAGGAGGAGCATGACGATCGCTCCGGATGATGAGGCAAAGGCAAGCATGGGTCGGTGGTGATGATATTCGCGGGGGATATTGGCAATGATGAGCAAGGTGGCTAGGGGGAGGAGGGTGAGGATAGGGAACGCCCTGAACGGAGCCACCAGATGTGGCAGATAAAGCAGGGTGTAACCTGTGACCATGACGTAGAGGAGAATAAAGATCACGATCGTGGTTTGGCTCCAGGCCCTGACGTTGGCGTACAAGGTGCCCTCGGTTTTCAGAGCGAGGTAATTGGCGCCGTGCATGGCGAAGAGGGCGACGGTCAACAGGCCCACCAGGAGAGGGTAGGGGGTGAGGAGTTGGAAAAAGCCAATCCTGATAAATCCTTGTTCGTTGAGTGGGAGACCCTGCGCGAGGTTGCCCAGAACCACGCCGAGAAGAAACCCGCAAGCAGTGCTACTGATTGAGAAGCTGGTATCCCAGAAAGCCCGCCACCAAGGCCAAGGTTCCTTGGAACGGAACTCAATCGCCACCGCCCGGAAAATCAGGGCCACGAGAAGAACCATGCAAGCCAGATAAAAGCCGGAGAAGATGGAGGCATACACGAGAGGGAAGGCGGCAAAGAGTGCGCCCCCGCCGGTGACGAGCCAAACCTCATTCCCGTCCCAAATGGGGCCGATCGAATTGAGAATGATTCTACGATCTTGATCGGTACGGGCAAAAAGATGAAGGGTTCCCACGCCCAGATCGAAACCGTCGAGGACGGCGTAACCGATAAAGAGAATCCCGATTAAGGCGAACCACATCATGGAGAGGTCAAGGTATATGGGGAGTCCGAACACCGCGGTGATCTGTGAGCTGGCAGGGGCGAGGGCGAGGGGGATCATCTAGGTGTTGGCTCTCGCTTGGATCGTCCCGGGTGAAACGTCGAGGGTGTGTTCATCCGGGCCGTGATGGATTTTGCGGTTCAGCAAAAAGCAGAAGAGGGCAAAAAGGAATCCGTAAAGGACCAGGAAAAGAATGAGAGAAATGAGAACATGGGAAGCTGCCACTACTTCAGAAAATCCCTGGGAGGTTCGCAGAATCCCATAGACAATCCAGGGTTGCCGCCCGAGTTCAGCTACGAACCAGCCGGCTTGGTTGGCGATGTGAGGAATCAGGACGGCGGGGACAAGGGCGATGAGGAGCCAGCGGGCGAAATGACAATCCCGATCAAATAACCGGCCTAGAAACAGAAAAGCTGTTCCCGCGAAGGCCAAGCAGGTGAGGAGCAGGGCGCAAGCCACCATGAGGTGGAAAAGTTGAAAGACCGATTGGACGGGCGGCCGATCCTGGATTGGAAATTCATCGAGACCATGGATTGTGCCGTCGAGATTGTGATGAACCAGAAAGCTGAGCATATTTGGCAGTTTCAGCCCGATGACCTGCTTAGCATTTACATCCACCCACCCCACCAAAGTGAGGGGGGCCTGATTCCGGGTGGCATAGATTCCCTCCATGGCGGCGAGTTTTGCGGGTTGATTGCGGGCGACTCCGCGGGCGGTTGAGTCGGCGCTGATAAACTGGAGGACGAGGACGATGGCGGCAAATGGGAGGGAGAGCCGGAGTCCGCGGCGGGCGACTTCGAGATGGCTTTTACGGAGGAGGTAGTAGGCGGAGACACTGGATACAAAGAAGGCCCCAGTGAGCCAACAACCAAGAATCACGTGGGTGAGGCGATCCATGGAAGAGGGATTAAAAACCATGGCCCAGAAGTTCTCGATGACCGCCCGGGCGTTTGGGAGATCTTCCGCGCGCAGGGGGTAGTCGGCGGGGAAGCGTTGACCATTGATTTCCAGATGGAATCCGGCGGGGGTCTGCATCCAGGAGTTTGCGACCACGATCCAGACGGCGCTGAAGTGGGCGCCGAGGCAAACCATACAGGTGGAAAAAAAGTGCATTTTCTTGGGAACGCGATTCCAGCCAAAGAGAAGGATGGAGAGAAATCCGGCCTCGAGCATGAAGGCGAAGATGCCTTCGGAAGCGAGGGCGCTGCCGAAGACGTCACCTACGAAGCGGGAGTAAGTGGCCCAGTTGGTGCCGAATTGGAATTCCATGACGATTCCGGTGGCGGTGCCGATGGCAAAGACCAGACCGAAGATGCGGGTCCAGAAATGGGCCATCTGATGCCAGACCGGATCCTTGGTTTTAAGATACAGGCCTTCCATCATTACCAGGAGAAGACCAAGTCCGATCGAAATAGGGGGATAAAAGTAGTGGAAGGCGATCGTGACTGCGAACTGGATCCGAGAAAGAGTTTCCGTATCCATCAAAATATCATAATGAGAAATCGCAGAATGAAAACATCCAATCAAGAAAGATGCGGGAAGAAATATCCGTAGAGACGTGTTCTCGGCTGTGCTTGTACTCCAACAGCGATAGCGAAGTTCAATCCTTCCGCAGAAAAGAGGTTTGGCGAAATGAGCCGCCCGCTTAGAATCCATTTGTGATCACGGCTGAACTACTCAAAGCCCTTTTGGTTAGTCTTTGTCTCGGAGCACTGATCGGGCTGGAAAGGCAGTGGGATGAGGAAAATTGGCATCCCAAGACTCATCTTCTCGCGGGTCTGCGCACTTTCACTTTCTGGGCTTTGCTGGGAACTCTCTGCGGTTACTTCACTCAAACGGTCCATCCACTCTTTTTCCTGACTGGGTTTATTGTCATGGCGGTATGGATTTCTATTTTTCTTTTTTTGAAGCAATGGAATCGGGATGGCCACGGATACACCACCAGCGCGGTTGGGTTACTGACGTATTTAATTGGGGGGCTCGTGGCTTGGCATCAGGAGAAAGTGGCGCTGGTGCTGACCTTCACGGTGGTGATTCTGTTGGCCCTCAAACCCTATGTGCACCGAATGTCGCGCCGATTCAGCCGTGAGGATGTGCGGATGGCCTTGCAGTTTGCCGCCATCACGGGAGTGATTCTTCCGTTGGTGCCGGACGAGTCCTGGGGTCCATTCCAAGCATTCAATCCTCGTATGATATGGATGATGGTGGTTCTGGTCTCGGGAGCCTCCTTTGGCGGATATGTGGCGGTCCGCCTCATAGGTCAGCGTATGGGAATAGCTCTTACTGGGATCTTGGGCGGGGTGGCTTCCAGCACTGCCACCACGATGGCGATGAGTCGGCAGAGTCAGACGGACCCGCTTCGCTCGAAAGAATGTGCACTCGCTGTGATCTTGGCCTGCACGGTGATGCTGTGGAGGGTGCTCCTTCTAGTCACTGCGGTGTACTCGCCTCTGTTTGATCAACTGCTCCCCTGGATCGTTCTGATGAGTGTCCCCGGGTTCCTTTTCTGTGGATGGAGGATCTGGCTGCACCGACTGGGAAATTCTGAGGATGCGGCGCCTGTGTATCGAAATCCATTGGGTTTCCGTGATTCCCTGAAATTTGCCGCACTGTACGGCCTGATCATCTTTTTGGTGAAGGCTTCGAATCATTATTTTGGGGGAGCCGGAATGTCGGTTGTCAGCGGACTTTCCGGGCTGATGGATTTGGATGCGATCGCGCTATCTCTGAGTCGGACGGCGAGTGAAAACAGCTCGGTGGGAATAGCGGTCCAAGGAATTCTCATCGCCGCTGTGGCGAATACCGTGATGAAGGGAGCGATCGTTGGATGGTATGGGACGAGACAGTTGCGGTGGTCTGTTCTTCCGGTGCTGGCGGTCACCGCGATGATCGGAGTTGGGGTGGTGATGTTTATTAGGTAGAGGGGGAGGTGATTTT
>CAIVGD010000343.1 GCA_903905395.1 uncultured Verrucomicrobiota bacterium | reverse complement strand
GGCGGATGCCGCCGCCAGTTTAAGTTTAAGATTAAGTTGAAGTCAGAAGAGCTGAGAATTGAAGGTTTAGGTAGCGGCGGCATCTCCGAGGCCGCGGGATGCAGACGCAGATTTTGGATTTTTAATTTTGGATTTTTGATTACTGGAGACCGGGAACTGCCCCCGGAGGGGGCGTGGAGATTAGCCGGTGATGATAACCACCGGATGGTTGAATTAAAAGGGATTCCGCCCTGAAGGGGCGGTGGGAAGCTATGCGCAAATGTAGGGCGGGCATCCTGCCTGCCGTCTGAATCGAATTAAGATGGCGGCCAAGAATGGCCGCCCCACAGTTGTGTTCAGCTTTGATGTATTCTCATAGCACCAAAGGTGCGAAAGGGGGTTAAGGAAGAAATTCGGAATGTGGATTGCGGGATGGGTTAATGGGGGAAGAGAGTGCGACGGTGCGGGTGGGGAAGGCGAAGGAGATGCCGGCTTTGTCGCAGGCTTCGCGGACGGTGAGGTGGGCGGCGGTGGTGTCGCGCACGAATTCAAGGCCGTCCCGGTAGCCGGCGCGTACGGAGAAACGGAACTTTTGCGCGCTTTCCCCGAACTCGTAAAAGCGGCCGACCGGTTCGCCGCCTGGGAAGCGGGCGGCGAGCGCTTCGCAGATGACCCGGATCGTATCCTCGAGGCGTGCGCGGTCGTAGGAGTAGAGGAGTCCCACTTCGATGGTGAGGAGGGAGAGGCCCTGATCGTCGGTGAGGCGGCGGACCTGTTGTTCGACAAACTGTTTATTGGGAATGGTGAGGATTCCGCCGTTGAGGGACTCGAGGCGTATGCTACGCAGGCCGCGCAAGCGGACAAATCCGTCGTAGTTCTGAAAGGAAATACGGTCGCCGGTGCGAAAGATGCCGTCGGCTAGAATTTCGAAATAACCGAAGATGTTGGCAATGGTGCTTTGCGAGGCGAGGGCGATGGCGCCCCCGACGAAACCCAGCGCCGCGAGCAGTCCGAGAAGTTTTACCCCCAGATTGTCGAGGATGACTAAGGCGGCGACGAGGAGAATGAGGCCACGGAAAAGGCGGGTGGTGATAAGGGCGATCTCTTCGTCTTCGGAGAATTTTTCCGGGAAAAAGCGGCGCTGGAAAAACTGGGTGAGAATATTGGCGGAGCGAATGGCGGCGCCGGCGGCCACGCAGGCGATGGCAATGCGAAACCCGAGACTTTTCAGCTTAACGAAGGCGGGTGGAAACCCGGAGAGGGCCGCGAGACCGGTCCAAAGACAAAGGATGAAGCAGAGATTAGCGGTGGACCAGCGGAGGGTATGAATCCATTGGCGCCAGGCGGGAGCGGATGGATCGGATTGACCTATCTTTCCACCGAGGGAGATGAGAACTGACCAAAAGAAAATGCCAAGGACGAGGAAGGAGGCGGCGAGGCCCCATTGGAGGGCGGGGACGGCGAGGAAAGCTTCGATCCAAGGCCGCCAAGCGGCGGGATAGTCAATGGGCAGGGTGGTCATTTGGTCCAAAGGCGCCAGGCCGCGTAGATGAGGAAGAAGGCGAAGGCGCGCCGGGCGATGAGTTCGGGGATTTTTTGGATGAGAAGGGATCCGGCGACGGCTCCGATCATTCCGGTGAGGGCGCAGGCGACGACAATCTTCCAGTCCACGGTGTTGAGGCGCCAACTGGTGAACGAGCCGGCCAGAGTGATGGGGATAATGAGGGCGAGGGAGGTGCC
>CAIVGD010000342.1 GCA_903905395.1 uncultured Verrucomicrobiota bacterium | reverse complement strand
CCAAAGACGTCAAATAGCTGTCCATATCGGTGCACTGACTCTCCATCCCCTTCCGCTGTACCTCGGCCCGATACTGCTCCGAACGTACCCCATCCTCCTTCGTAATCTGCCGGGGCTCGAAGAATCGGGAGTCCTGCAGTTGCGCGGTGTAGTCCGCAGGATCGGGACCCAGCAACACCCGCCCAATCTCTGGGGTAAATTGCCGGACAATTTCAATCTCCGCTGGGTTGTCATCGGCAAAGACAAAGCTGTCCAGCCCCAGGCGCAGTTCGGCCGCCATCCTGCGTAAGTTTTCCGGTTTCGGCTCCCAATTTGCATAAAAGGCCACGAAATCCTCCCTCTTCAGAATCATTTCGGGGTGCTTTTCAAAAGGCTCCAAAGCCCTGGCTTCATCATTTTTACTGCACACAGCCAGCAAAACCCCCCGATCCTTCAAGGACTTGATGTATTTCTGAAAATCCTTGAACGCCTCCCCACGCGGAGAGGTGTCGCCCAACTCAATTCCGGCCAGCCCGTCATCCCCAATCACCCCGCCCCACAGGGTGTTGTCCAAATCCAGTGCCAAAACCTTTTTCATGGGGCGCCGAGCCTGGGCGGCCAACCGGGCCACCTCGGCCGCCAGCACAGCCAGCAAGGCCGGCGACCCCGGCTGTTTGCTTTCAAACCATCCCCGCCGGTCCTCGGCTTTCTCCAAGCCCAACCTAGCCTCCAGATATTCCCGATCGCAGAGTTGCACAAAAGCAGGAGCCGTCAGTCCCAGCTCCAGATTGACCGCCCGGCGGAATGTCCAGTCGGTCGCCAGGGTTCGATTGCGAAAAGAACCCCAATCCTGCCGACAGGGCAACGGAAAATTCACCAGAATAATTTCCGCCTGGGTTCGTTCATGAGCCTTGCGGCACAGTGCCAGGAGCTCACGGGCGGCCGCGGCCGCCATCTCGCGACCCACCGCAGAATCTCCCTCAGCTAGGGCTGGCTTCATCAGTCGCTGGGCAGACGGGCAAAGAAGAACGAAATCAAGTTGCCCTCCTTCAAGAAGGCCCCCCAGCTCAAGGATTTCTGCTGTGTAGTTATCAAAAAGTCCTTCGGTGAAAAGGGGTCGTACCCCCTCCCCCAACAAACGCACTTCAAGCAGATGCTTCCAAGGGTGAAAGGTGCATGCGCCCAACAGCCCCATGCGCACGATCGGCAGGTTGGAAACTTCTTGGGCAAATGCTTTTTTAGCTAGGTTGGCCAGCAGAAGCAGTTGGTCGGCCTCCATCGCATGAGAGGCTAGTTTTTGGAATTCGCGAAAAGCCCCTGCGTCACCCGTGCGGGCTTTCGCCGCCAAAAGACGGATCGCTTCGTGGACAGGCCTTTCCATAGAGGCTTTATATCAGAACATTTTTCACCATCACGCCCCGATTTGATTTAGAAAGATTTGAATGCCGTTCAGCTTGGAACCACCCTTCCCAACGTCGATTTTTTAGATGCCGCCGAAGTAGGACCGATCCCTTGGCCTCCTGATATGGATTAAGGTTGTAATTTTCTGAGTGCTTTCCAGCCAACCCCATTAAACCTGCGAATTGCCCGATCCGGGTCCAGTGTCGCTACAAAGTTCTCGCCTTCTTGACCTCTTTTAAAAGGCGCCTTTTCCGCAAAAGCCGAGATTCGTGGCTTGATAACATCGGTATGTAGGGAAAAAATAGTATATCCTGCCGCGAGTAGCATTGTCTGAAGCTCGGTGTTGGCGAGACCGACATCCTCATAAATAATATCCCTGATTTTTTTCTCTCGAAGAGTTTTAGACGCCCCCTTAAAAACCTCAGCTTCGTGCCCCTCTACATCAATTTTGCACACGCCGATGAATCCAAGCGCTTCGCATTCTTCATCAAGTGTCTCAACTTTTATTTTAAATGTGTCCTCATCTTTCGGTCCAGCAGTCCCCATTCTAGAGGCGCCCCGGTTCCCACCAAACTCCTTTGGAATAATCAGTGTTCCGGATCCACTATTTTTTCCCAGAGCGGAATTGTGGGCTTGTAAGGTTTTCTGAATATTAATGGCAAGGCTACAGTTCGTGATTAGTTCGTGATATATGTCTGGATGTGGTTCAAAGGAAACGACTTTCCCATTTAATCCAACCCTGCGGGCCATTAACGTTGAAAACTGACCTATGTTCGCACCAATATCCAATGCTGTTTCGCCCTTGTCGAGTAGTCTGAGGATGGCTTCACCCACAATCAAATCAAACACTCCATAACACCAAATGCCCGCCCCGATAATCTCGTTTGTAAATACTTTTATTGAGTCGCCCCAAGGTAGGACTACTGTTTCACCGCTTGTCTTTGGGGTATGACAAGCCCGCTTCAAACGATGAAGTATTTGTCTTGGCCTAAAAAGATACTCTGGTCTCAAAAATATTTTAAGTGGGTTCATTTAATACATGCCCTAAAAATTGCTAGGCATAAGACTGTGCCGCGACTACTTCTCTTTCCCAGCTAATTAATTGAAAATCCTCCTCTACACCGACCTCGCCATCCGCCCCGACCAGCTCTTCTGGCACCGCGACCTCGGCCTCCTAACCCAAGCATTCCGCTCCCTCGGCCACAACGCCCTCCTCGTCGTACACCCTGCGACCGAACCCCGCCCCACCCCCGCAATACCGAACGAACTTGATCACACTAGGGAGCAACCCTTCGAAGTCCCGCAACTGCGGGACGAAGTAGGGCCACATTCACCCCTTCCCACATTCCCACTTTCATACTCTCCAAACAATCCCGTCGATCCTGTTCTTTGGGTTTCTCAACAGGACGTTCTCAACCCCCTTTGGTGGAAGGATCATCATCCCGATCTCGTCATCCTCGGACTCTGGACCCGCCCCAAATACGATCCCATCCGCCGCGCCGCCCTCTCCGCCACCCACCGCGTCATCGAACGGGCGGACAGCGACGGCATGCGCACCGCCTCCTGCGGGCCTCTCACCTTCCTCAAACGCCGCTACGACTACTTCCGCGATCACACCTTCCGCTGGCCCGCCATTTGCTCCATCCCCCTCTCCGCCCTCTACTCCCTCTCCTCATTCCTGGCCACCCCCTGGATCGAATATCGCTTAAGGAAAACCCTTCAACTTCTGCCCTCCCTACTCGTCGAAACCCCCCACGCCACCGCCCTCTGGAAATCCCTCACAGGCCGCCTAGGGGTCGATCCGGAAAAAATCCACCACGTCCCCCACCCCGTCCAAACCGATATCTTTAAATTCGACCCCGCCATACCTAAAAAGAATCAAATAATCTCCATCGGCCGCTGGGACTCCTACCAAAAGAACCTCCCTCTTCTGCTCAAAACTCTCCGCACTTTTCTAAATAAAAACCCCTCCTGGATCTCCCTTGTCATCGGTTCTGGCCTCCCCAGTAAATCCCCTCACCCAAAAATCACCTTTTTACCCTCCTACCCTCCCGCCGATCTCGCCCGCCACATGCAGGAATCCAAAATCTTTTTCTTCTCCTCCCGCTACGAAAGCTTTCTTATCGCAGGGGTCGAAGCTCTTTCCTGCGGCTGTGTCGTTGTCGGCCCCTCAGAGATTCCAGTCCTTGGCAACGACCCACTTCCTCCAAAAGATTCTTTTTTTGGCTCTACCTTCAATCTCCTCACGCGAAAACTTCAGATTGCTTCCGTTTCCGAATCCCCTGCCACCTCCCTGATAGAAAACGCCCGCCTCTCCTCCCCCACAACCATAGCCCAACGTATTCTCCTCCCCTTTGCCTAAAATCATTACCCAACACCGTCCCCCGGTTTAAGCCGAAACCCGTCGCTCGCTTATAGGTCTGGCCGGTATACCCACCGCCACAGCATCATCCGCCAGATCGTGAACCACCACTGCCCCCGCGCCAATCTGGACGCGATTGCCTACTTTCACTGGACCCAGGACACAGGCATGAACTCCTAGAACGACATTGTTCCCGACGACCAGTTCACCTCTCCGGATCGACTTCCTTCCCCCAATGATGTTTCCACCTAGAAGCACGCAGTTTTCCCCCACAATAGCCTCTGCGTGCATCACCACACCCAACGTGGGGTGTATTATCCTGAGCCCCTTGCCCACTTCCGCTTTCCAGCAAATCTCGTGACGGCAACTCCAAAGACCCAGAAAAAGGATAACGGGAAAAAACAAAATCCGCATGGCAGTCCAATTTGACCCGAACAACAAATAGCCACATCGGTCGAGTCGGTAGGAAATAATCACGCCAGCCGAAGGCTCAAAGAAAAGCACCAACCACCGTGCCGCTTTGCCGTCCGCCAGGAGGGTTAATTCGTGCATGAGGTACCCCCACTGCTCAGAGAATGCTCGCCATCCGGAATTACCAACTGCGATGGCCACATACCAATTTATCTTCGCCCCCATCTTTTTGCAACCCTCCCCACACGCCCCAGTGTTGACCGCTTGATTGCTGGCTTATCCGTGCCCAGCTTGATTCGGATCGGTTACTTCCAGATAAATTCGGTTGATTCTCTCCACGTACTTTTCTTGAGCGAACTCATCCGCCACCCTTTTGTGCGCTGCGAGCGACAGCTGTTTTAGAAGGGCGCGATCCTCCGCAAGTCGAACCATCGCTTTGGCCAGATCCTCCACAATTTGCCCAGCTCCGCGGACAGGCACTGCAAAACCACACTCAGGGGTGACTATTTCTCCTGGCGTGCTCGCCTTCATCACCACGGGAACCGCTCCGGCCAACATCGCCTCTAAAATGGTGGAAGGAGATCCCTCGCGGAAGCTGGGTAATAGATAAATCTGACTCCCCCCAAGCACCTCTTTGTATGCGTTTCCGCGAAATCCAGCGTGGAACTCCACCTGTCCCATCAGACCGAGGGATCGGGCTTTTCTTTTTAGAAACTGAAGTTCTGGACCAGTACTAGCAATGGTGTAGTGGATTGTATGTCCAGCCTCCTTCGCCTTTTTAAGGGCAAGCAGCGCCAGGAGCAGCCCTTTCGATCCTATGCAGATTCCGCCGGCAAAGGCGCGTAGCTCGCCTTCATATATTTTTGTTTTTAGCAGCCCCAGAAATTCATCTCTCTCCTGTTTTGAAAAGCTAGCCGCTGTGAGTTTATAGACGTTTTTTCCCGTGCCACGGGCACAAGTGATCGTTCGGGCTGTTTCGTTGTTCGCACAAATAACCGCAGCAGTAGCCCTGACTCCACGTTTGAATTGGGGGCGATAACGCGTGAGAGTATTCATGATATTTCTAAATATTTCAAACAAGCCTCCATAAAAAGATGTCACGCCCAACAGTCTCCATGGATAATTGGCGGCCCCGCCGATCGGCCCCCACACCAACGGGGCGGATTGCCCCCTGAGGATCGGGGGGATTCGCCATGTCGCAATCGTCACATGAT
>CAIVGD010000341.1 GCA_903905395.1 uncultured Verrucomicrobiota bacterium | reverse complement strand
CCAAGATCATCGCCCAGCACCCTTCCATTCTTTCCATCCCCGACACCCTCCCCACACCGGAAGCCGCCGCCCGTTTAGAAAGTCTTCCCGGAGTAGGCCCAAAAATCTCCCGCTGTGTCCTTCTGTACGCATACGGTCGTTGGGACGCTTTCCCAATCGACGTCTGGGTGGATCGACTTCTGCGGGAACTTTACTTTCCCCGGCGGCGACGTCCGTTCCGCCCGCAGGAGTTGGAGCATTGGTCTCTAGATCATTTCGGCCCCCATCGCGGTTTGGCCCAACTCCTCCTCTTTCACTGGTTTCGTACCCGCCCAGGCGCCCGCCAAAAAAAAAGACGCCTTAGGGATAAAAAACCGCACGGGTGACTCTGCGCGAAACGCAGACCGATCCCTTTAGGCCGCCGTGACCCCGCATTTTCCAAAATACTCGTCCGCGAGGTGAACCTGTTCCCGCTCCCCGAAAATAAAAACCTGATCCCCATCGTGTAGTTTTTCGTCAGGCCCCGGCGAAACCACACTCCCGCCCTTTCTCTCAATCGCCACGACCACCACCCCGCTATGTTGGCGCAACCCCGACTCCATCAGCGTCCGCCCCACCAAGGAAGAATCCTTTTCCACACGATACACCTTCACCTCCGCATTGCCCGGTAGCCTGACGTGATCCGGCTCTGGCGAAGCCTCCCATGTCTCTCGGATGCTGGCCTGACCCTGCGCATAAATCCGCACCAGATGCTTCCAGCTCAGCCCGGCCAGAATCGCCAGCCCGACAAGAAGAATTGCGAGGATTTTCATGGATGGGATCAGACCTGCCCCCAAGACGATCAGATAAATTAAAAAGAGGAGCAGACCCAGCCCGCTCAGAGAATGAGACATCACCGTCCGAGCCACCGTCACGTCCTCTCCTCCCGTACGACGCGGCAGGGCCATTTCGGAAAGAAGCATGCAAAATGCCTGGAACTTTCGTATGCCCGCCACGAGCACCGGCAAAGCCAGCACCGCGCCGCCCAGCCAACAAATCGTCGGACCCCAGCCCGATGCCCGGATCACCACGGGCAAGAGATCTCCGCCCCGATGCCAAATCTGGGTTGCCACGAGGAAAATTCCCGTCACCAGTATAAATTGAAACCCGATCTGCCAAGCCAGTTTTTTCACTAAGGCCACGGCCGAGTGATGTTGGTGATGAACATTTTTTCTTAAACCAGCCAACCAAAAACCATACATCTTCCAGAAACCCGACCACCATCCCGGTCCCTTATTCTCCACCCACTCGGCCAGATGATCAGACCCTCGCATGAGGATCGGTGTGGTCAGTGTAGTCACGATGGAAACCAACCCCGCCACGAAAAAAAGAACATCTCCGTTCGCTCCGACACTGGAACCCAAAGCGGCCAAGATGAAGGAGAACTCCCCAATCTGACCGAGAGTCGCCCCACTCCGCAAAGCGGTCTTCATGTCCACCCCTCCCAACAAAGCCCCAAACGAGACAAACAGACCTTTGCCAAAAATCACCAGGCAGACCACGCCCGCTACCCACCCAACGTGATCGGGGAGATTGTCGAACCGGATCATCATCCCTGTCGCGGTGAAGAACAGGGCGCTGAAGACGTCGCGCACGGGGGCCACCAAGCGTTCGATCCGGTGGACCTGCTTAACCTCCGCGATAACAGCCCCCATGAGAAAGGCACCCAACGCCATGCCATGCCCCATCCGTTCCGCGAGGATCGCCATCCCGAACACCAACCCCAACACTGTGATGAGGATCGCCTCGTCGTTGTGCAACTTCGCTACCGCTCCGAGCAGGCGGGGCACCGTCAGAAAACCCACCACTCCCACCGTCACCAGGAAGATCAACAGTTGCGCCAATTGCATGCCCACCTGCCCCCAGACAAGACCCCCGCCCCCCGATCCCAAACCAGCCAAAAGTCCGACCATCGTCACCGCCACCAGATCCTCCAAAACTAAAATCCCAAAAACCAAACGGGCAAACCCCTGACGGATCAGGCCCATTCCCTCCAGCACTTTGACGATAATGGTGGTGGAGGAGATCGATACAATCGCCCCTAGAAAAAGAGCGTCACGGTCCGACCAACCGAAGGCGAGACCCAGCCGGTCGCCCAGCCAAAACATCGCCGGAATTTCCACAATGGCGGCCACCAGTGCGGTCAACCCCACCTGATACAAGTGACGGAAGCTGAAATGAAGGCCGACGGAAAAAAGCAAAAGGACCACTCCCAATTGCGACATTGTTGCGATGGTCGCTTCGTTCTTCACCAGCATGAAGGGAGGGGTGTAAGGGCCAATCAATATCCCCGCGAGGAGGTAGCCCAGAACAACGGGTTGCTTCAATTTACGACAAAGCAACGTGGTCACCGCTGCCACCACCATGACCACCGCCATATCCTGAAGAAATTCTATGCCATGCACTCCTCCCTTTTCGCAGATTTTTCACAATCTCAAACTCTTAAACGCACTGCACGACTTTTGACATGCCCCCCACATGGCTCTTAAATGTTGGCCGATGATTCAACTCACCGATCGGGCCGCCCGCCACATCAAGAAGCTCACCTCCTCCGGAGACAACTCACGGGGCCTGCGACTCTTCATCGAAAAAGGCGGCTGTGCCGGTCTCTCCTATGGCATGACGGTGGGCTCGTCCGAGCCGACCGACGAGAAACTGGAAAAAGACGGGGCCCACCTGTATGTCGCAGCCGATAGCGCTCACCTCCTCGGCGAATGCACCCTCGATTACGAGGAGGAACTCACCCACACCGGTTTCAAAATCATCAATCCCAAAGCGAAGCAGACCTGCGGTTGCGGCACCTCCTTCGAGGCCTGACAGCTTGGACGCTCCCTGGACTCTGCGGGACGCCATCCGCCCAGGCGTACTAGCCGTCCGAAATTTTTATCGCATTTTTCTCTTTTTTCAGTCGTTCGCCATCGGCCTCTACTTCGCCTACTACCATTTGCCCGCGGTCCATGTCGCCTGCGATGCTTTCGCCGCATGGAAAGCTTCCGGTGGCCCATTGCTGTCTGCACTCCTCACCGCGATTGCGGGCACACTCCTTCCCGAAACCGCCCGTACGATCGTCGGTCCCGATCGGTCATGGAGCATCGCCCGGGTGCGTCGCTTGGGGTGGAATTTTCTCTTCTTCGCCGTCAACGGCCTTCTCGTGGATCTCTTCTATCTCCTCCAAGCCAGCCTTTTCGGCGTTGGATCCACCTTGAAGATTGTCCTTCCCAAGATGTCTCTGGATTTCTTCGGCTTCATTCCATGGGTCGCACTGCCCATGAGCGTCAGCTACTTCCTTTGGCTCGAACTCGGCTGGTCCCCACTCAGCATACTTCGCGCTTGGAGTTGGCGTCTCTACCGGGATCGCGTACTTCCTCTTATGATTCCCGATTTTGTTTACTGGGGCCCCTTACTCTTCTTTCTGTACGGACTCCCCCTCTCCCTGCAAGTCCCCTTCTTTCTTCTCGCCTTCTCCGGTTGGAGTCTCGCCTTCGTCTTCATCGGCTCCCACGGTCTG
Organism: uncultured Verrucomicrobiota bacterium; assembly: GCA_903905395.1. GTDB lineage: Bacteria > Verrucomicrobiota > Verrucomicrobiia > Methylacidiphilales > Verrucolacustridaceae > Verrucolacustris. The sequence goes on along the minus strand of CAIVGD010000341.1, from coordinate 254 downwards.
GATGCCAAGAAGTAGAATATTTTGGGGTCAGAGGTCAGTTTTAAATTTATTCAAAAAAGAGGCAATTCAACCCATTCACGCACAGGTATTTAGAATGCCGATTTTTTGGTTTGGGGTCAGAGGTCGATTTTCAATAAATCGGGGTCAGTGCTCTTCCGATCTCATCTTCCCCCAATCAAAAATTCAACATCCGCGTCTGCGTCCAGCGGCCTCGGAGATGCCGCGTCCTAGTTTCCGCTTGTAACTTTTCAGCT
>CAIVGD010000340.1 GCA_903905395.1 uncultured Verrucomicrobiota bacterium | reverse complement strand
GACGGCCTCGTCCACATCTCACAGATCTCCGAGGAGCGCATCGCCAAAGTCAAAGACGTTCTCAAACCCGGCCAGGAGATCGAGGCCCGCGTCATCCGTCTGAACAAGGCGGAACGCCGTATCGGGCTTTCCATCAAGGCCGCCGCCTACTCCGAAGAGGCTTTCGAAAAGGAACGCACTGTCCTCGAAGACACCTCCAAGTCGTCCGACTTTTTGGGCGGTATGGAAGCTGCCTTCGACAAAGCCGAGGAGGAATACCGTCCCGGCGAAGGGCAACCCAAAGGCTGAACGGGACGGCTGGATCGCCCCGCGCGATCCACGCCCCCCTCATCTGCCATCCCCACCCACATGGCCTCCGACGATATCCTCCTCGAAACCGAGGAAAAAATGGAGAAGACCCTCCACAAAGTGGAGGAGGACTTCCAAGGCGTCCGCACCGGGAAAGCCTCCGCCCAACTCGTGGAGAACATCCGCGTCGAGGCCTACGGCTCCTCCATGCGGCTCAAAGAACTGGCAGGGATCACCGCACCAGAACCGCGTCTCCTGATTGTACAACCCTGGGACATCGCCAACGTGAACCCGGTCCGCAAAGCACTGGAGGAATCCCAACTGGGCATCACCCCCCAAGTCGATGGCAAGCTCATCCGCCTGCCAATTCCCCAACTCTCCGAGGAGCGTCGTCGCGACCTCATTAAGTTGATCGGCAAACTCGCCGAGGACGGTCGAGTCGCCCTCCGGCACGAACGCCGCCACGGCCTCGAAGCCCTAAAAAAGGAGCAGAAGGACGGCAAGATCACCGAGGACGAGTTGTCCTTGTGCGAAAAAGAAATTCAGAAACTCACCGACCAGCATTCCGCTAAGATCGACCTCCTCGTCACTACCAAAGAAACCGAACTCCTGAAGGTCTAACCTTCGGAGGATTGTAATTTTTTTTATTCCGCCGATCAGGGTTGACCCCTAGTCCCATGAATCGGCTATGATGCGCTCCGTGATCCAGCCTTTTCGGGGGACTCGCTCATCTTGAATCCAATCGTCGAGTTGCGAGACGTCTCCAAGAGTTTTCTCCACCCGTCTCCCAAGCCAGGTCAGCCACCCATTTTTCTGGCCCTCGAACATGTCAGCCTCGAGATCCAGCCTGGAGAATTCATAACCCTGCTCGGCCCCTCCGGTTGCGGTAAAACCACCGCCCTGCGGATGATCTCAGGTCTCGATACCCCCACCGAAGGTCAGGTCTTCATAGACGGCGCGGATATCACCGCCCTTCCTCCTTACCGCCGCAACGTGAATCAGGTATTTCAGAGCTACGCCCTCTTTCCTCATCTCAATGTGGGCGACAATATCGAGTTCGGGTTGACCATGCAGAAGGTCGAACCGGCCGAACGAAAACGACGCATGCTCGAGGTTCTCGAACTCGTCTCATTGCAGGATATGGAAGCCAGGAAACCCGATCAACTCTCCGGCGGTCAACGCCACCGCGTCGCCCTCGCCCGCGCCCTTGTCTGTCGCCCCAAGGTTCTCCTGCTCGACGAACCCCTCTCCGCCCTCGACGCAAAATTGCGGCAGAACATGCAGCTCGAACTCAAAAATCTGCAAGCCAAACTCGGCATCACCTTCGTCTTCGTCACCCACGATCAGGAAGAGGCTCTCGTCATGTCCGACCGGATCGCCTTGATGAACATGGGAAAGATCGAACAGATCGGCACCGTCGATGACCTCTACTACCACCCCAAGACCCACTTCGTCGCCGACTTCATTGGCGAAACAAATCTCTTCCCCTGCGAGATCTCTGGACGCACCGCAGATCATGTCATCGTGAAAATCGGAGATCGTCACGAACTCAAGATCCCGCCCCTCTCCGTTTCCCCCGATACCCAGGAGGTGTTGCTCTCCATCCGACCCGAAAAGGTTCAACTCCAGCACAAACCCATGAAAGGGGAGAACTGTTACCCCGCCGTGGTGTTGGAGGAAATTTTCAAGGGTCCGGCGGACGAACTCGTTCTCGGCCTAGAGCCTTCCGCCCAAGGCACCTACCCGATCCGCCTTCATTCCCTCGTCCCGAATTTCGGCACCGACAAACAGATCATCCATCGCGGCGACAAGGTCTTCG
>CAIVGD010000339.1 GCA_903905395.1 uncultured Verrucomicrobiota bacterium | reverse complement strand
GGAATTTGAATTTGTGAGAGCGTATTGTTGCCGTTGGAGTTGATATGAAGAACGTAGTTATTATTCGAACCGCTGGCGACTTCATTTGCTTGGAAAACAATGTGTGTGGCATTGTTCGAATTGGCATTACTGATGAACAAAGGGATGATCTTATAGAGTAATGGCTGGTAATCTAACGGCAGCAGCGACTTAAGTTTTGCATTGGCCATCGCAGTTGTTGGATCTGTTATGATACAGGCCTCATTATCCGAGTCATGGGGGTGTAAAGTTTCTTCTGTAATTGGGTTCTTCGCGACCTGAGCGCCCCATCCGGGGGCGGCGGAGCGAAGGCGAGCGTAGCGAGCCGAGCGCAGCCGGCCCCCGATGGGGCTTGCGCGAAGTTCGCCGGGGGCTGGCCAGTGTGGTTTCCTGTTGGGGTGCGACAAACACATCCAACAAAAACACACACATGACCAACCAAATTGATTCTGATCTTCTGAACACCGTTTTGCAACTCCTCACCTCCCAAGGCTCCGCCGGTTTTGCCGAGGGCCTGCGCCTGCTCGTCAACGAAGCCATGGTTCAGGAACGCTCCGCTGTCCTTCAAGCCCGCCCGTACGAGCGTTGCGAGGACCGGCTCGGGCGCGCCAATGGCTTCAAGCCAAAGACCCTTGCCTCCCGTGTCGGGCCCATCCATCTGCGCGTCCCACAGGTTCGCGACGGCGTGGATTTTTATCCCAGTGCCCTGGAAAAGGGAGCCCGCAGCGAAAAGGCCCTCATGCTTGCTCTGGCCGAGATGTATGTCCAGGGCGTCTCCACCCGCAAAGTCACCAAAATCGTCGAGGAACTCTGCGGGCATTCCGTCAGTTCCACCCAAGTCAGCACCTGCGCCGCCAAACTCGATGTCGAACTTCAATCCTGGCGGGATCAGCCTCTGGGAAGCTGTTCCTATTTGATCTTGGACGCCAGATACGAAAAGGTCCGACAGGGCGGCCAGCTCTTGGACTGTGCCGTTCTCATCGCCATCGGGATCGGCCCCGACGGAAAGCGATCCGTCCTCGGCGTCAGCGCTGCGCTCAGCGAAGCGGAGGTCCACTGGCGTTCCTTTCTTGCCTCTCTCCAAACCCGAGGCCTTCACGGTCTAACCTTCATCGTCAGCGACGCCCATTGCGGACTCTCTGCCGCCCGTGCTGCCGTCTTCCCCTCCGTCCCTTGGCAACGCTGTCAGTTCCATCTCCAGCAAAACGCCCAGGCTTACGTCCCCCGTCTCGACATGCGCGCCAGCGTGGCGGCCGATATCCGTTCCATCTACAACTGCCCGGATCTCGTCTCCGCCCAGGCCCGCCTCAAAACCCTGGTGCAATCCTACTCCAAGTCGGCCCCGAAACTTTCCGCCTGGATGGAGGCAAACATCCCCGAAGGCCTCGCGGTCTTCTCCCTCCCTGCTGCCCACCAGCGCCGCATGCGCACAAGCAACGCCATCGAACGCGTCAATCAGGAACTCCGACGCAGAACCCGCGTCGCCTCCCTATTTCCAAACGAAGCCTCCCTGCTCCGTCTCATCTCCGCTCTCCTCTGCGAAATCAGCGAAGAGTGGCTCACCGGAAAAATCTACCTCAACATGAATCCTACTGACCTGCCCCAAAACTAACTCTCAACTTTTACAGAATAAAAATTGCGCCGCCTCCGGGGCCGACATCAGTCGCAGCCCGATCGCCTCGGCTTGAAGTCGTGGGTTGAGCTTGTCGTTGCTCCATGGTTCCGGCTGGGTGATCTCCATGCGGGTGCCGTCGCAAAGGAACTGGGCTTATTTCACTTTCCCCGCAAGGCCGTGGAGCATCAGGTGGAAATAGAGCCGGTTGGCCCAGTTAACAAACATTCCAAACCGCTCTTTCTGCCAGAGTTTAATAGGATTCATACGCGGTGTATCTCCTATTGGTCCATTCAGGATTCTTGTCATTTGTGGAGGCCTGTTTTGTCGCGCATGGCCTTGTCCCAATCGGCCACCAGCAGCCACCAGTTCGGAAGGGGTCTTCCGCGAAATGGAATTTGGTTCCCATGGCCCGGGATGGCTTGCATCCAGTAAACATACCATTGGGTTTCGTCTTTCTGGAGAAACGGTTCGTCCGGACTTGGCCAGGCGTAAGGAATCGAGGTCCAGGTGTCGGCGTTCACCTCTTTTTTTTCTCCCTTGCCGTCCGGCCGCCAGTCTTCGATGTCGGATTTGACGAGGGACTTGTTCAGGACGTCGTAGTTTTCGGTCGAATTCGGCGCGATGTGAGTCCACCCACACCGGCCGGCCAAAAAGCTGTCGCCGGTGGTGTTGCCGGGTGTTCTCCCGACGAAATCGTCCCAGAAGAATTTGTCGTTGCCGTCCTGCTTTTCACCGGCGTAGGCAAACATCGATTCGAGCTGATGGCAGTAGTTGTGGATCGTCTCGGCCTGCGAGCGGGCGATGTTGAAGCTCATGACAAGGTAGGTATGGTTGAAGACCGGAAGGTCGTCTTTGTAATGGAGGCTGTTTGAGATGTCCCCTGTGGTTGGGCTCGACATCTTTGACTCGTCCGGACCCCGAAAATCCTCCGCCGAGTAATGGCCGTTTTTCACGCTCGGGAAGTCCGGGTCGCAATAGCCCATCCAGATCCAGAATTGTTTCACGCCTTGCGATTCCACAAGCCGCTTGGCATCGACCGCCTTTAGAATCTCGTGGTAGTCGATGCGGGGGACGTTGTTCGGCGGGCTTCCCTTGTTGGTCTTGCTCGCCGGGGTCTGCGCGTAGCAGACAAATTCGGCCACGACGCGGTAGCCCAACGTCGGGGGATTGGCGGGAAACTTGTATCCGCGGAACCGGCTTCCCTCGGTGAGCGCGTAGGCGATCCTGGGGTTCGCCGTGTCGATTTGCCGCTGGATTTCCTCAAGCGTCGTCAATCCCGGCTCGTAAAATCCCGGACATTTCATGGGGTCAAGATGAACTCCGTCCGCTGTCGGGAGAAAGCGGATGATCACCACCGGCATGTCATACAACGCCTTCGGGTTTTTTGCAGAGAGGGATGCCGGAACAGGAAGTTTTTCCATCTTCATGACGATGCCTCGATTCCCGGGAAGCGTCGATTGGCAGATGCCGACGGTGCAGCTCATCAGCATGATCGCGATGGCGAAACTGATGGCTGCCAGGAATGGCGCTAACCTAAGGCGGGGTTGGGATGCTGCCCATTCAGGGCAGGGTGCGATATTGACGCGAAGACCCAGGGCGGTGTCTGCTTCGCAGACTTGCCCTGGGCTGTTGGATGCTGCCCCGTTGGGGCTTAAATTACGCATAGCCGTAATACCAAATACATAGTGGGGTAGTTATAGAAAGTCGGGCACCTCGGCAAAACCAGCGCGATAGCGCGACGAAAACAATGGGTAAGTAGAACGTTTGGCCGGGCTGGCAACCGCAGCGAAGCGGAGAGTGTGCCCCTACCGATTGTTGGTAGGGATGGCTCGCCGAGCCGTCCGTCGAGTTCCGTGGACTTTGGCTCACGAGACGCTGCCTATGGCACAAGGGGAGTCAAAAAACATTCGATCACCGGGATCGGCATATTCTCCGGAGCCGACATGAGGCGCAGGCCGACGGCGTCCGC
>CAIVGD010000338.1 GCA_903905395.1 uncultured Verrucomicrobiota bacterium | reverse complement strand
TATACGGCGGTTTCTTCTAGTTTCGTAACTCGTCAGATTTGAGGACCGGTGATGGAAGGCCCTGTTGAACGAACCAGTCTGCGGACATAGCCTGATGAACCGGTGGGTTTTTGGACAATCGCCACCAACCCTTTCCGGACGAGGCCAACCGCTGCGCGTGGTGCGTTGAGACACCCAACCGCTTTAGAAAACGAGCGATTGCTTTGCCCCGCTTGCATTGTTTTTAATGCGGTAGCAGCGTATTTTACGCCGAATCCACTCATCCATGCGCTGAAGTTCACCCCGACAGGCCGCACAGCGGTAGTAGAGGATCCAGCCGACGAGGAGTAAGTTGAGTTCGACGAGCACTTGCGCGAAACTGACGCCCCGGTTACGACGGGTAATTTGCTTGATCTTCTCCTTGGCGCGGGTTACGCTTTTGGGTGAGATTCCGAGTTTGCCGTTCAACAGCAGCCGATGGCCGAGGAGCTTACGTTCCCCGACCGGAGCGACGGCGCTCTTATCGCGGTTTACCCGGAGCTAATGCGCTTTCAACTCTTGCGCCATGAGTTTGTCTTCCAGAAACCGCGTCACCGAGTCCATCACCCGCTGCCCCGCCGCCAATGATCGCACGTAGATGTTGCAGTCGTCGGCATAGCGGCAGAAGCGATGTCCCCGGCTTTCCAGTAACTGGTCGAGGTCGTCAAGTAGCAAATTGGCCAATAACGGGGAGAGGACTCCATGAACGCAAAAGGCAACTTCGAGTTTGACCGGACCGTACGCATCCAGCGAAAAGGAGGCCGGGCTTGACAACTGTCATATATGGTAGTACGTTTATGACATATGCCGCGTGCTACAGAACCGGAACATGCCAAACGCCTCAATCTGGCGTTTGGGTGGCTGCGGCAAGGCCTTTCGGCTTCGGAAGCGGCCGAGCGGCTCGTTGCCGCGGCCGCGATCTCGCAACGCCAGGCGCTGCGTTACGTGGAACAAGCGCGGCAACTGAAATCTCCCGTTGCGGCGGTGGAGTCCAAGATCGTGTTCACCGTGAAGTTGCCGCAGGCGTTAGTGGAGCGGCTTCACCGTTACGCGGAAACAACCGGAGAGACACTCAGCGAAATCGTCAGCCGAGCCTTGTGGGCCGTGCTCAGGCGAGGGGGAGGGCATGGCTGACGGCCGAGCCACAACTCGCTATGAAGTTCGAATGGCGTATCGCCCGGATCGCCTGTTGCCGGAAAAACTTGCCCAAGCCTATCAGTTACTCGTGCCGGAACGCGTCTCGCCGGCCGTTGGGAGCTTGACGGAGAAGAAAGATGAAACCAGTCGCGATTTATGCCCGCGTATCGTCGGAGCGGCAGAAGGAGCAGGAAACGATCGCCAGCCAGACAGCGGCGTTGCTGGAGCATGCGGCGGGGCAGAACTGGATCGTGCCCCCAGAGTGGCAGTTTCTGGACGAAGGTTATAGCGGGGCGAGTTTGGTCCGGCCCGGCTTGGATGGCCTGCGAGATCGGGTAGCCGAGGGGCAGATCGACACGGTGGTGGTGCTGTCGCCGGACCGGCTGAGCCGCAAATATGCTTACCAGATATTACTAAGTGAAGAGTTATTAAGGCATGGAGCGAAGTTAGTATATATCAAATCTCCGCCGGTATCGACGCCAGAGGAGCGGTTACTAACACAGGTGCAGGGCATGATCGCCGAGTATGAGCGTGCGCAGATACTGGAAAGAACGCGCCGAGGAAAGCGGCATCGGGCAAGACAGGGATCTGTGAATGTCTTGTCCGGCGCGCCATATGGCTACCGTTACATGAAAAAGACCGATTCCAGCAGCGCCTACTACGAAGTGCTGGAGGCTGAAGCGGCGGTGGTGCGCAGTGTGTTTGACCTGTTCACGGTTAAGCAACTCAGTATCGGCGCCATCACCCGAACCTTGAACGAACGGGGGATTCCGACACGGACTGGCGATTCCCGATGGGAGCGGAGCACCGTGTGGGCAATGCTGCGGAACCCCGCTTATGTGGGCAAGGCGTGCTTTGGCAAAACAGAGCGGAAGCCGCGCCAGCGAATCACGCGGCCGCTGCGCCAGAAAGGCGGCTACACCAATCGCTGCGGCGCTAACCAGGAACGGCCACGGGAGGAATGGATCGAGATCGGCGTACCGCCACTAATCGACGAGGCCACCTTTGCCCTCGCAGCGGAACAACTGGAAAAGAACAAGCGGTTCTCCCAACGGCGTACGATTGAGCCAAGCCTGCTGCAAAGCATCTTGGTGTGTGCCCGTTGCGGCTATGGTTTGTATCGATGTTCTACTCGGACTACGAAGCACAAACTCTACTATTACCGCTGTCTTGGTTCCGATAGCTATCGACATCTGAAACACGCGGTTTGTGAATGTGCGCCTGTCCGCCAAGACTACTTAGATAAGTTAGTCTGGGAAGAAGTAGTTAACTTACTAGAAGACCCTAGCTTGTTACAGGCGGAGATCACTCGCCGCGTGGAAGCGGCGAAAAAGTCTGACCCGACCAAGAAACGCCAACAGCACTTACAGCGGGAGCAGAGCAGAATAGAGCAAAGTATGGAGCGGCTCTTAACGGCCTACCAAGAAAGCCTTATGTCGCTCGATGAGTTGCGCAAGCGCGTCGATCCGCTACGCAAGCAACTCAGCGCCGTGCAGTCTGAACTCCAGGCCATGGATGCAGCATCCGCTGATCAGGAGAGATATTTACGGCTGGTCGAGAACTTGGATCAATTCCGGGCGCGGCTTCACAGCAGGGCAGAAACAATGGATATTATGGAAAAGCAGAAGATCGTTCGATTGCTGATTAAGGAGGTTCTCGTCGGCACCGATACCATCACCATCCGGCATTGCCTGCCAGTTCCGCCCGGGCCGGGCTCACATTCGGGGCCGTCGATGGGCGGCGATGGCGGCTCCCGGACTCCTGATGGTGGAAGTTGCCTTTTGCGTTCATGGAGTCAGCGGTCCACCTTGTGGCGTTCCCTCGTCGCGGGCCACGCACACCCCGTCCTGCATCAAACCGGCCTGTAAAAAGTGGCGGATGATGAGGAGAAGGCGTTTGTCGCCGATCCTGCGCGCAACTCGGGACATGAGGATATCGTGGTTTACCCGGTCGAAAAATTTCTCGAGGTCGAGGTCCACGACAAACTCGCGCCCTTCCCGTGCTACGTATTTCCGGGCCTGTTCCAGCGCCATATGAGCGCTTCGGCCAGGCCGGAATCCGTAACTGGAATTAGAAAAGGTGGGATCGAAGATGGGGTTCAGCACTTGTAAAATCATCTGTTGAACCAGACGATCGACAACGACTGGGACGGTCAGCGCAAACTGCACTTGATCGCAGTTCGCATTTGGGATGGGCGGAGATCCGGCATCCGTTCCATCCGCTTCGCGGCCAGCGCTTCGAAGTCCTCAAGAAACGCCGTGTAGCCGGTATAGACACCTTGATCCTCCGCGCGTTGGATCGCGGGACCTTCAGCATCGCGCGCG
>CAIVGD010000337.1 GCA_903905395.1 uncultured Verrucomicrobiota bacterium | reverse complement strand
GGCACCTCACCCGCCTCATTATAAATTTCCAAGTCCACCTCTGGATCAGGTTTGGACCAATCGATCCGGATTCCACCAAAATTGTACCCGATAAAAACTGAGCCGACTCGCGCGGGATTCTTCTCTTTCATCAAACTCGCCTTCTCCGTCAAACCACTGGAAGTACTATCATACAATGGATACCCAGCAGGATTGTCGGATAATCGTGAAATCTCCGCCCAGTGACGGTCCCCACTAATAATGACCACTCCTTTGGCCTTCGTTTGGGCCAGAAGGTTTAGAAATCTTGCTCGTGCCTTGGGAAAGTTAGCCCATTTTTCATAGGGATGCAGATCCGATACCAACTGAACACTGGAACCGACCACCACCAAATTCGCACCCGGTTTCGAAAGTTCCCCCTCCAACCACTGCCACTGAACTTCGCCCAACATATCGCCATCGGGACTCACCATCCCCTTGCGAGGTAAAGGATCCCGGTTGTAACGAGTGTCCAGCAGAATGACACGTACACATTGCCCGGCAGGGCCAAAGTCCTTCGAGGAGTAAACACCATCCGGTCGGTCGGGTCCGCCAAAGAACTTAACAAAAGCGTTCCGACTTTCCTCTTTTCGCGGGTAATCCTTCCCCGCGTCATTTTGGCCATAATCGTGATCATCCCAAGTCGCCATGATTTTAGGATCAATGCGTTGCAAGGACTTCATGGCCTCGCTTTGACGGAGAAGCGCGTATCCCTTTTGAAAAGCCTCGGGATCGTCGTTGCTTTTCATATACTTTCCCTCGGCCCAGTCGTTGTAAAAGTTGTCGCCCAGCCAAATCCAAAGCTGGGGCTTAAACTTTTCCACCTGCGCCCAGATTTTTGTTTCCTTTTGGGGCTTATAGCAGGAACCAAAGGCAATTCTCGTGAGGGGTTCCTCCGCCCACAATGATGCAGAGAGCCAAGCAACCGTCACCAGAGTCCATAAAATCTTCACGTCAAATAATCCTTACGTGCCCAACTCGAGCTGTTCGTCTTCTTTCTCCTCCGTCTCCACGACCCGCGCCACACCCTGCAGCCGGTCCCCTTTCTGCAAGCGCACCAGATAAACCCCCTGGGTATTTCGGCCGGATTCCCGGATATCCTTCACTTTGGTACGGACCATCTGTCCCTTCACCGTGATGAGCATAATCTCGTCATCCTCCTTGACCGAAATCGCCCCGGCCACGTTTCCGGTCTTGTCGGTGGTCTTCATCGTGATGATCCCCTTTCCACCCCGCGTCTGACTGCGATAATCATCGAACGAGGTCCGTTTCCCGACCCCGTTATCCCCCACGACAAGCAAGGTCGCGTTGGGATCCACCACCGCCGCACCGACTACCTTGTCCTTCTTGTCGGGGCGGATCCCGTACACGCCTACCGTGGCCCGCCCCTGATCTCTCAACTGATCCTCATGGAAGCGCAAGCTCATGCCCTCCTGAGTCACGAGAACAATTTCCTGTGAACCGGAAGTCAACGCGCAACCGATAAGCTCGTCGCCACTTTCAATGGTAATACCGATAATCCCGCCCTTCCTGAAGTTTGCGTAATCGGCCAGACTCGTTTTTTTCACAATGCCGGAAGACGTGGCCATGACCAGATGCTGCTTGTCGCTAAACTCCTGCACGCAAATCAGTGCCGCGATCTTTTCGCCGGGTTGCAAGGCCAGGACATTGGCAATCGATTTGCCCCGCGCGGTTCGTCCCATCTCTGGAATCTCGTACACCTTTTCCACATAGACCCGACCCGTGCTCGTGAAAAACATCAGATAATCGTGGGTCGTCGCGGAAAAAAGATGCTCCACAAAATCCGAGGCTTCCTCCCCCCCTGTTTCCTCATTCGATCTCATCCCAATCACACCCTTGCCGCCGCGTTTTTGAGCACGGTAACTGCTGGCCGAGGTGCGCTTGATGTACCCCGCGTGCGAAAGGGTGATTAGGGTGCCCTCTTTGGCGATGAGATCTTCCACGTCAATGTCGCCCTCATCCTTGACGATGTGGGTGCGGCGCTCGTCCGCGTACTTCTCCTTAATCTCCAGAAGTTCTTTCCGGATGATTGCGTATACTTTTCTCTCGCTGGCCAAAATACTCCGGAGTTCCTCGATCTTTTGAATGACGGCCAAGTACTCTTCCTCGATCTTGTCCCGTTCGAGCCCGGTCAGTTGATAGAGGCGTAGTTCCAGGATCGCATCGACCTGCCGGTCGCTCAGTTTGTACTTCTCTAACAACTTCCCCTTGGCAGTCGCCCGATCCTTCGATGCTCGGATGATTTTGACAAAGTCGTCCAGATGATCGAGTGCCTTTTTGTATCCCTCCAGGATATGCGCCCGATCCTCCGCGACCTTTAGATCAAACTTGGTCCGGCGGATGATGACCTCGCGACGATGTTCGAGATAACAGATGAGCATTTCGCGCATCGGCAGGAGCTTTGGACGCCGCCCGTCGAGGGCCAGCATGATGACCCCGAAGGTGCTTTCGAGCGCCGTGTGCTTGTAAAGATTGTTGATGATCACCTTCGGAATCGCATCCCGTTTTAACTCCAGCACAATCCGGATCGATTCATCCGACTCGTTCCGCGCATCGCTTATGCCGTCGAGTTTCTTTTCCTCCACCAACTCGGCCACGCGCTTGATGAGCTCCTCCGGGTTCACGTTGTAAGGCACTTCCGTGATCACGAGTTGGGACTTGCCAGAGCGACCATCTTCCACCGAAACCTTCCCACGCATCTTGAGGGATCCACGCCCGGTCTTGTAATAGGATGCGATCGATTCCCGCCCGCAAATCAGGGCTCCCGTGGGAAAGTCAGGACCCGGCATGATTTTCAGAAT
>CAIVGD010000336.1 GCA_903905395.1 uncultured Verrucomicrobiota bacterium | reverse complement strand
GATGTCGTCGTCCAGGGCGACCTCGACGAGGGCGGCGAGCTCGTTTTCGTTGTAGATGGTGCCGGTGGGATTGCCGGGGCTGTTGAGCACGATCATTTTGGTGAGCGGGCTGGTGTATTCGCGGATGAGGTCGGGGGTGAGTTTGTAGCCGTTCTCGGCCTTGGTGGGGACGATGACCGGTTCGCCGCCGGCGACGCGGACCATTTCGGGGTAGCTCAGCCAGTAGGGGGCGGGAATGAGAACCTCATCGCCCTGATTGATGGTGGCTAGGATAGCATTGAAGCAGGCGTGCTTGGCGCCGCAGGTGACGATGACTTGAGAGGGCTCGTAGGAAAGGTTGTTGTCGGTCTTGAGCTTTTCCGAGATGGCGGCGCGGAGTTCCGGGATGCCTGAGGAAGGGGTGTACTTGGTGAAGCCGGCGTCGAGAGAGCCCATAGCGGCGGCTTTGATGTGTTCCGGGGTGTCGAAATCGGGTTCGCCTGCACCGAAACCGACGACGTCTAAGCCCTCGGCGCGCATGCTTTTTGGCGCGGGCGTCGATGGCGAGGGTGGCGGAAGGGGTTAGGAGGCGGGTGCGTTCAGCGTTGTCGAGGGGCATGATGAAGAGTTCCTTTGGTTTGGGTTTTTGTCCTGATTGAACGAGAGAGCGTACCTAGGGAGTGGAAAGAGTCGAACCTTTTGATGTCGCCACGGGAAGGATAATTGCGCCGCGAGCTCGGGAACGCTATGCCCTCATGAGGTGAAACCAAATTGGGCAGCCATTTTTGATTGGGACGGGGTGATTTTGGACAGTTCGCGTCATCACGAGGAGAGCTGGGAAAGGCTGGCAATGGAGGAGAAGAAGATTTTGCCGGAGGGGCACTTCCTGCGGGGGTTCGGACGGAGGAATGTGGAAATAATGAGGGATCTGCTGAGGTGGTCGGACAATCTGCAGGAGATTCAGCGGCTTAGCTTGCGGAAAGAAGAGGTGTACCGGGAAGTGGTCAAGGATTGGGGCATCGAGCCGTTGCCGGGAGTGCGGCTTTGGTTGGAGCGGCTCGCGGCGGCGGGGATTCCTTGCGGGATCGGTTCCTCCACTGATCAGAAAAACGTGAAGTTGGGATGTGAGATGTTGGGGCTGGAAAAATATTTTCGGACAGCGGTGACCGCAGAGGATGTGAAAAATGGGAAGCCCGCCCCGGATGTGTTTTTGGAGGTGGCGAAGCGGTTGGAAACCAAGCCCCATCGGTGTGTGGTCTTTGAGGATGCGCCGGCGGGGGTGGAGGCGGCGCGGGCGGCGGGCATGAGGGTGGTGGGCGTGACTACGACTCATCCAGGAGGTCATTTGGAGAAAGTGGACCGAGAGGTGAGGCAGTTGGACGAATTGCAGGTTGGGGAACTGGCTGAGTGGTTTGGGCGGTCTGCTTGATGCCGGCGGGGGTGTTCCCTAGGACAAGAGGATGGGAAGGGTTGTTTATCTTGCAGGAAAAGTTGGAGCCATGGTCACGGATTGCTGCCACACGTCCGGCGGGGTCTTCCTCCTCCTGGGGGACACCTTGCGGAGCATGTTCCGGTATCGGATTCGCTGGGATCAACTTTTGGAGCAGATGTACTTTATCGGGATTCGTTCCCAGGTGGTGGTGCTGACGACAGGGGCTTTTACAGGGGCGGTCTTTGCCGCCCAAGTCTGGTTCCAGTTTAAACGCTTTGGGATGGAATCGGCCATTGGGCCGACTGTGTCCATCGCGATGTGCCGTGAGTTGGGGCCGGTGTTATGTTGTCTTCTGCTGGCTGGGCGGGTGGGGGCGGCGATGGCGGCGGAGCTGAGCTCGATGAAAATCACCGAGCAGGTGGATGCCCTTCGCGCTCTGGGGGTTTATCCCGTGGAGTATCTCATCGTGCCAAGATTTCTCGCCTTGGTGATTTCGGCCCCAATCCTGACCGCGCTGGCGCTGGTCACCGGGATTGGCTGTGGATATTTCGTGGCGGTAAAAATTTTCGGGGTGGACGGAGCCTATTATTGGGACAACACGATCAAATTCACCGATCGGAAGGACGTGATGATCGCGTTGATCAAATCATTCATCTTCGGTGTGATCATTGCGACGATCGCCTGCCACAAGGGGATGAACTGTCCCCCCGGCACAGCCGGAGTGGGCCGTACCACGACCGAGGCGGTGGTCAACGCCTCCATCACCCTGCTGATCGTGAACTTTTTCCTGACCGTTCTCCTCAACGCCCTGCTCTATTCGAACTAGGATTTTAATATGCTGGAACTTCAAGGCATCAAAAAGAAACTCGGTGGGCAAGCCGTGCTCCGGGGCGTCAATCTCAAGGTCGCGCCGGCGGAGAAGGTGGTGGTTATCGGACGGAGCGGTTCCGGGAAGAGCGTGATGTTACGGCTCATCATGGGATTGTTGCGACCGGAGGCTGGGGCGGTTTGTTTTGAGGGCACCCGGCTGACGGGGCTGAATGAGGAGGCTTGGAATCCGTATCGGCGAAAGATCGGGATGCTTTTTCAAGGTTCGGCTCTCTTCGATTCTCTTTCTGTTTTTGACAATTTGGCTTTTCCACTGCGGGAAGATGGGGAAAAGAGCGTGAAGGTTCTCCGGGAAAAAGTTGAGGAGGCGCTGAAAATTGTTTCTTTAAGTGGAACGGAACAGGTCATGCCGGCGGAGCTAAGCGGCGGGATGAAGAAGAGGGCCGCTCTGGCGCGCGCCATTATCCGCAAACCCGATCTCATGCTCTATGACGAACCGACCACGGGTTTGGATCCGATCGTGGCGGATAGTATCAATCGGCTGATTCTTCATCTTGGCAAGATGTTCGGCATGGCCTCGATCGTGGTGACTCACGACATGACCAGCGCCAGGAAGGTGGGGGACCGGATCGCCTATCTGCATGAGGGGAAAATTTACTTCGAGGGTACGCCAGCCGAGGTGGACCAGTGTGAGGATCCGCTGGTGCGCGACTTTGTTCGTGGGCATGCTGAGGGCACCGACGTGACGGGCTAAAGAAAAAGAATCCATGAAAGAGAGTAATTTAGAGATCAAGGTGGGTTTTTTTGTTTTGGCCGGCCTGATCGCCACCGCCAGCTTGATCGTGGCGTTTGGCAAGATCGGCAACTATTTCCGACAGAGTTATCCCGTGATCGTGGAATTTGAGGATGCCCGCGATATTCTTAAAAACTCAAAGGTTCTCCTGCGCGGGGCCCAAATTGGCATCGTGGAGGGCACGCCCATCTACCGGGTGGGGCAAAATTTTGTCGAGCTGACTCTGGACATTGACGACGGGATCGAATTGCCTACCGGTTCCAAATTCCGGATCGATCAGTATGGCATGCTGGGTGACCGCTTTGTCCGGGTGGTTCCCCCGGAAAAGATGGACGGAACTTTTCTCACCTCCGGCACCAGGGTGAAGGGGGAGCAGGAGGCGGGGCTCAGCGCGATGATGGCCTCGGCGGGTCCTGCGCTGGATGAGCTTCGCTCCGCCGCGCGGCGGGTGGATGAATTTGCCAAATCCGCGAACAATCTTCTGGATGATGCCCAGAAAGGCAAAGGTCCTCTTTATACCTTAATGAAGGACGAGAGGATGGCTCAGGACATGAAGAATCTGATGGCCAACCTGCGCAAGCACGGGGTGCTTTTTTACAATGACGATTCTGCCAAGAAGGATGGTGAGGAATTTAAGCGGGCGGATAAAAAGTCGACCGCGGTTGACCGCTCCCGCCCGTGAACGGAAAAGCCGGGGCAATTCTCCTGGCCGCTGGGCACGGCCGCCGGCTGGGGCACGATAAGTCGATCACCTCGATCGCGGGTCGGCCAGTATTGGCCTACGGGCTCGACGCGTTGCTCGCCTGCCGAGAGATCGAAAGGGTGGTGGTGACCGTGCGGACGGATGTGCTGGAGGAGGCCACCACGTGGGTGAACAAAGAATTTAGTTCGGAGAGGGCAAGGGTGCGGGTGATTCCCGGGGGGAAGGAGAGGCAAGATTCCGTTGGGCAGGGGCTGGAGGCCTTGGGGGAGGGGATGGAGTGGGCGGTGGTGCATGATGCGGCGCGGGTTCTGCTCACAGCTCGGCTGACGGAAATGGTGTTGGCGGAAGCCCGGAAGAGCGGGGCGGCGGCGGCGGCCCGGAAGATGTCGGACACGGTGCGCGAGGCGGATGCCCACGGGCGGATCGTGAAGTTGGTGAATCGAGAGGGGCTCTGGCGGATGGAAACTCCACAGGTCGTGCGGATCGATGTGCTCCGAGCTGGATT
Organism: uncultured Verrucomicrobiota bacterium; assembly: GCA_903905395.1. GTDB lineage: Bacteria > Verrucomicrobiota > Verrucomicrobiia > Methylacidiphilales > Verrucolacustridaceae > Verrucolacustris. Next base: position 5,721 of record CAIVGD010000336.1, on the reverse strand, counting down.
GGCCAAGGCGCGGTCTGGGAAAATCATGGTGACCGATTGTCTGGCGGCGGCGGAGTTGGTGGGAGTGCAGGGAGTGCTGGTCGAGGCGGACGAACCGAACCTGAAAATCACCACGCCAGCGGACTGGCTTCTGGCGGAAGCCTGGCTCAAGTCGCAGATTAAGTAAGTGGCGCTGACGGGATTCGAACCCGTGTATGGTCCTTGAAAGGGACCTGTCCTAGGCCTCTAGACGACAGCGCCCACGAAGCAGAAAACAGTAGCTCACGGGCCGATTTGGCCAAGGCAAAGGTTGAATCTGTTAAACCAATCTATTGATATATCATGATAAGCTGATACAAGACTCGACAAGCAGATGTCTTCTTCTACCCTGCGGAGATGGAGGCGAGGGAACGTATCTTTCTGAGGAGGCACCAGCTGGAACAAGCGCTGGCGGAGCGGATTGTGTTGATGGACGGGGCGATGGGCACGATGGTGCAACGGCACAAGCTGGGGGAGAAAGATTTCCGAGGGGAACGGTTTGCTTCCCACGCCAAAGATCTGAAGGGCAACAACGACATTCTCGCGATCAGCCGCCCTGACGTGATCGGGGGAATCCACCGGGCCTATCTGGACGCCGGTGCTGAGATCATTGAGACGAACACATTTAACGCCACCTCGATCTCCCAGGCCGATTACGGATTGGAGGGGGCAGTACGGGAAATCAATCTGGCGGGGGCGGGCGTGGCCAGAAAGGTCGTCGACGAATTTCTCCGAGCGAATCCGACCCGGATGGCATGGGTGGCCGGAGCTGTGGGGCCGACGAATCGAACGGCTTCCATGTCGCCTGATGTGAACCGCCCCGAGTATCGGGCGGTGACATTCCAGCAGTTGGCGAAAGCCTATGCCGAGCAGGTCCACGCCTTGATTGAGGGAGGAGTGGATCTTCTTTTGCCGGAGACCACTTTCGACACGCTCAACCTCAAGGCGGCTCTCTGGGCGATGGAGGAGGTTTTTGACGAGATCGGGTTTCGTCTGCCCGTGATGATTTCCGTGACAGTCACGGACGCCTCGGGCCGAACTCTTTCCGGACAGACGACGGAGGCTTTTTGGCATTCGATCCGGCACGCCCGTCCATTCAGCGTGGGGATCAACTGCGCTTTGGGTCCGAAGGAAATGCGGCCGTATCTGGCCACGCTGTCCAAGGTGGCGGACTGTTTTATCAGCTGTTACCCGAATGCGGGTTTACCCAACGCCTTTGGGGGCTACGACGAGACGCCTGAGCAGATGGCGGAGGTGCTCGGGGAATTCGCTCGGGCCGGTTTATTGAACATGGTGGGAGGTTGTTGCGGGACGACTCCGGAGCATATCGCGGCCATGGGAAAAACGATGGCAGGGATTCCGCCACGGGTGGCGAATCCTCCTCCGCCGGCGACTGTCCTTGCCGGGTTGGAGCCGTACACCATCGGGACTGGCGGGTCGTTCACCTCCATCGGAGAGCGGACGAACGTGGCGGGCTCTCCTAAATTTGCCACCCTGATCAAGGAGGAAAAGTTTGAAGCGGCGGTGGCGGTGGCGCGGCAGCAGGTGGAGGCGGGGGCCAACCTGATCGATCTTAATTTTGACGAGGCCCTCCTCGATGGCGAGGCGAGCATGACTCGTTTTTTAAATCTGATCGGGAGTGAGCCGGAAATCTCGCGGGTGCCTTTCGTGCTGGATAGTTCGAAGTGGTCGGTGTTGGAGGCGGGACTGCAGTGCGTGCAGGGCAAACCGATCCTCAATTCTATAAGTCTGAAAGAGGGGGAGGAGATTTTCCTGGAGCAAGCGAGGAAAGCACGGAGACACGGGGCGGCAGTGATCGTGATGGCGTTCGACGAGGCCGGGCAGGCGGTGGACAGAAAACGTAAAGTGGAGATATGTCGGCGAGCCCACCAACTCCTCACGGAAAAGGCGGGGCTTGCTCCGGAAGACATTATTTTCGACGTGAATATTCTTACGGTGGCGACGGGGATCGACGAACATAACAACTACGCGGTCGAGTTCATCGAGGCGGTGCGGGAAATTAAAAAGACCCTGCCGGGGTGCAAAACGAGCGGGGGGTTGAGCAATATCTCTTTTTCTTTCCGTGGGAACAACGCGATGCGGGAGGCGATGCACTCCTGTTTTCTTTATCACGCCATCCAAGCGGGATTGGACATGGCGATCGTCAATGCCGGCCAGCTGGCGGTGTATGACGAGATTCCAGCCGACCTGAAGGATAGGGTGGAGGATGTTTTATTGAACCGGCGACCGGACGCGACTGAACGATTGTTGGAATTTGCCGAGACGGTCAAAACGGGAGGTCGGGCGGTGGTCAAGGACGATGGGTGGCGGCAAGGCACCGTCGAGGAGCGATTGATGCACGCGATGCTCAAGGGCATCACGGATCACATCGATGGAGATACGGAGGAGGCCCGGCAAAAATATGGTCGACCTCTGGAGGTGATCGAAGGTCCTCTCATGGGTGGGATGCGGCGTGTCGGTGATCTTTTCGGCGAGGGGAAAATGTTTTTACCGCAGGTCGTAAAAAGTGCTCGCGTGATGAAAAAAGCGGTGGCTTACCTGACGCCCTACATGGAAAAGGAGAAGAGCGGGGGCAAGGGAAAGGGGGCTGGCAAGATCCTCATGGCTACGGTGAAGGGCGACGTCCACGACATCGGTAAGAACATCGTGGGGGTGGTGTTGGCTTGCAATAATTACGAGGTGATCGACCTCGGGGTGATGGTGCCCTGTGAGAAGATTCTCGCGGAGGCGAAGAGTCGCGGGGTGGATGTCATCGGCCTGAGCGGGTTGATCACGCCATCGCTGGACGAGATGGTGACGGTGGCTTCCGAGATGGAGCGGGAGAATTTCCGGGTTCCGTTGCTCATCGGTGGGGCGACGACAAGTGCGGCCCATACGGCGGTGAAGATTGCTCCGGCGTATGCGGGGTTGGTGATTCATGTGATCGACGCCTCCCGGGTGGTGGGGGTGACCCAGCAACTGCTTTCGGCGGAAAAGAGCCCGGCGTATCTGGCCAAGCTCCGGGGAGAGCAGGAGAAAGCGCGAAAGGATTTTGAGGGACGCCGCTCCGCCCAGAAGCTGATTTCGATCACGGAGGCCCGCCAGCGTTCCGCCAAGCTGGACTGGTCGCGCGATCCGGAGAAGCCGGAGTTTCTGGGAATAAAAGTTTTCGAGAACTACCCATTGGAGGAGTTGGTCGGATACATAGATTGGTCGCCGTTTTTCCATGCCTGGGAATTGCGGGGACGATTTCCCAAGATTTTCGAGGATCCCATCGTGGGGATGGAATCGAGGAAGCTGTACGACGATGCACAGGTCTTGCTGAAAAAGATGCTCCAGGAGAAACGTATCCAGGCGCGCGGGGTGATGGCCTTTTTCCCGGCGAATGCCGAAGGTGATGACATTCTGCTTTATGAGGATGATGAACGAAAGACTGTGCGAGCCCACCTCCACGGGTTGCGCCAGCAGATGGCCCGGAGTGATGGAGAACCCAATCGGTGTCTGACCGATTTTATTGCTCCGGTGGGCAGTGGTAAAAAGGATTATGTGGGGGCGTTTGCGGTGACGACGGGGCATGGGGTGGAGAAGTGGGCGAAGGAATTGGAGAAGGCGAACGACGACTATCAAGCGATCATGTTGAAGGCCTTAGCCGACCGATTGGCGGAGGCTTTTGCCGAGCGGATGCATGAGCTGGCGCGACAGGCTTGGAGATTTGGGAAGAAGGAGGGGCTGTCCAAAAAAGATCTGTTGGATGAGAAATATCGCGGGATTCGACCGGCGGCGGGTTACCCGGCCTGTCCGGATCACACGGAGAAGAGGGGCTTGATGGTCTTGCTCGATGCGGAAAAGAGCACCGGGATCCGGTTAACGGAGAACTGCGCGATGAGTCCGGCGAGTTCGGTGAGCGGGCTGTATTTCGGGCATCCCGAGGCGCGGTACTTCGCGGTGGGGCCCATCGGAAAGGATCAGGTGAAGGATTACGCCCAACGGAAAGGTGTCCCATTGGGAGAGATGGAAAAGTGGCTGAGACCGAACCTTGCGTACGATTCGATCGGGTGATTCTCCGGCGGGGTTTTTCGGGGCGATTCGGAGCGATTCCAATTCCATTGACCCTTTTGCAGGTCTCTTTAGATTCAAGGGCATGAGATTATGGTCCCTTGCGTTCCTCGGTGGGTTGAGCCTTTTCTTTCTTTCTTTGGCGCTGGCTCAAGAAGCCAAGAAGGAGGAGAAGGTCAACGTGGTGTTGGGCAAGCCGATGGAGTTGGAAATGGTGATGGTGACTGTGCCTGATTCGGTGGGATCGGGGGGGAAACCTGCTCCCGCGATTGAGGATCGAGCCGCGAGCCAAGAGGGGCGGTGGTTACGGATCGATGTGCCTTTTTCTACGACGAACAAGTTTACGCCTGAGGTGAAGTTTAAATTTTATTTGGAGGGCTATGAAAGGGTTACCGCAACGGAGGGCGAAAAGATGACGGAGAAGCTCGTGGTCTTGACGGGGGAGGCGACATACCGGGATGTACCGGCGGGAAAGAAGCATTTTGCAGGGGTTTTTATGCCGCCGGCCTCAGTTTTGCGCTTTGCGGGACTGAAACCTGGTGGGGAGATGGAGTGGTCGAAAGGGGTGATGAATTTGAAGGTTGAGGCGACGGAGGGTGGGGCACCGGTGGAGAAGGTGTTCGATTTGCAATCTGATAAAGAGAAGGGGCCGAGCGGGCGGGGTGGAAAGAAGGATCCGGAGTGGAATAAAAGTAGTGAGGCTCAGGAAGTCTCGGGGTTTTTGCTGCCGATTTACGAGACCCCATTCTGGCCTAAAGATTACAAACGGTATTCGCAACCGAAGAAACCATAGGTCGCGGTCTGTTCTCCTATGGCGAACTTTTTGCGGCGTTTGGTTTTGGATGTAGGGGCGTCCGAGATCCGCGTGGCGGAGATCTTTCCCGATCGGAAGGGGTTTCCGGTTCTGTCCCATCTTCACTCGCTCGAGCTAAACGTGGACCCGACCAAGCCGGCGGAATTTTTTCCAGCCCTGCTTCAAGGGGTGGAAGCGCTGGTCAAGGGGGCGGGTCTGAAGCCTGGGGCGGCGACGATTTGTTTGGGGGGACCCTCGGTCTTCACCCGCGTCATTAAACTGCCGGTTTCTGATCCCACACAGGTCGGGCAGATGGTCGGGTTTGAGGCTCAGCAGGCGGTTCCGGCGATTGAGGAGGCCTGTTGGGATTATCAGATTTTTCCTCCCGGGGATGGAACCGCTGGAGAGTTGGAAGCACTCATCCTGGCCATGAAGCGGGATTCGGTGGAGGAAGTCATGGCGGCGGCATCTAAAGCGGGTCTCAGGACGGAAACGGTGGAGTTGGCGCCAACGGCTCTGATCAATGCATTCCGTTACAACTATCCGGACACCACCGCTTGCACGCTCCTTCTCGAAATCGGTGCCAGGGCGACGAACATTGTTTTGGTGGAGGGGAAAAAGTTGTTCTGTCGGGTCGTTCCGCTGGGCGGAGCAACTGTTACTCATGCCATCGCCTCCGACTTGCAGGAATCGTTCGCCGGGGCAGAGGTTTTGAAAAAAGCCAAGGGATTTGTCCATCCGGGTGGTTCGTACGAGAATCCATCCGACGAGATTACTTCACGGATCAGCAAGTTGGCCCGGGGTGTTATGACGCGTTTGCATACTGAGGTGGAGAGATCGATTACTTTTTATCG
>CAIVGD010000335.1 GCA_903905395.1 uncultured Verrucomicrobiota bacterium | reverse complement strand
GAAACCAAATGGGTCTCTTTGCAAAAGGACAAACATGCTTCAAACCGCCTGCCATTTGCCGTCGATACCTTGCCCCAGTTATTAGAGAAAGAACCCAACAACGATATCCAACAGGCGCAAGCGGTGCGTCTTCCTGTGATTGTCAACGGTCGCATCGATCCACCCAGAGATGTGGATGTCTTCCGCTTCGATGGCAAGAAAGGCGATCGTATAGTTGTTGATGTGACCGCACGGCGAATGAATTCACCGCTCGATTCAAGGATCACACTCACAGATCAGGCAGGGACTGTCCTGCAGATGAACGATGACCATGATGACAGGGCGTCCGGATTGATAACACATCAGGCAGATTCATTCCTGGCACAGGAACTGCCATCGAATGGCGTGTATTTTGTATTCATTGGAGATACCCAGGGCAAAGGCGGCGAATCTTATTCCTATCGCATGCGCTTGAGTCCACCACAGCCTGACTTTGCCTTGCGGGTTGTGCCTTCCATGCTTTCTCTACCATTGAATGGGATGACGCAGGCGACGGTATATGCCGTGCGCAAAGATGGCTTCCAAGGGAAGATCAACCTGTCGCTGGATCATGCCCCGAAAGGCTGTTCGTTGAATCCGTCATCTATTCCGGAAGACGCGGATAACGTACACCTCACATTGCTCGCCGGAAAGATGACGGAGCTCGGGGTTTATTTTCCGGTCATATCAGGAAGCGCGCGGATTCAGGATAAACCCATATCCCATGTTGCCGTGCCTGCAGACGACATGATGCAGGCTTTTGCCTATCGGCATCTTGTCCCAGCCCAGGAAACAGTCATGTACGTCACCAAAGGGGGGCCCGTCTTGCTGACACTGAATATTCCGAAGGGCAGGTCGCTGTCAATTCCGGTCGGGGGTTCTGTCAAAGTGACTGTAACGTCCGACAGTAAAAAGCCGTTCAACGGTGAAATCAAACTTGCCCTAGATGATCCGCCGAAAGGGATTTGGATCGAGGATCTAACCCCGCCAGCCGGAAGCAGGACAGCCCAAGTGGTTTTCCATGCCGAGGATGAGGAAGTTAAGGCTGGCACAAAAGGGACGCTCATCCTGCATGGGGTGATGAATCAACGCATAGTCTGCACAACACCCGCATATGCTTTTGAGGCCACGGCTAACGAAACGGATAAGAGAGCGAAATAATGGAAACAGAAGGCCCCATCAAGCGGAGAGTTACGGGGAATTCGGCCACGCTTACATTACCCTCCCACGAAGAGAGCTGTGTCGTTTATCCGATCGGCAACGAGGAAGTGGTGAGAAACGCCATGCAGGAGAATCGTGCGACGATCCTGAATCAGTTTGTTTTTGGCAATAACAAGAGGGACCTTTCTGTGCGGTCACAAAGACAACATTGCAAGGTGCCAAGTTATTGGCTCTACCGTGATGACGCCGCGGGAACACAGGCGGATATTTGCTCCGCACAGCTGTTTGCGGTTTCCGGCGTGGCGACCCATCCCGTGATTGTGGATAACCATCACATTGGGTTTTCTTATGAGGATGAGAACGCCTTCCATTGCCGGTTGGGCGGAGTTCTTTCCTCGGATGTCCACGCATCGCGCACCCAGCAGACCCTGTCCGTCATGAAGCGGCTCGAACAAGCTCTGATGCAATGCGGAATGCAGTTTTCCGATATTGTCCGGACATGGTTTTATCTGGATGAGCTGTTGGATTGGTATGACGAGTTCAACGTTGCCCGAACTGGATTTTTCAGGGATTCCAGTATATTGGATCGGGTTCTCCCGGCGAGCACCGGAATCGGCTTGGCTAATACCGCAGGCTATGCCCTATGTGCCGGGCTGATTGCAATCCGGCCGAAAAACAGGAAGATCCAGATTCAGGAGATTTCTTCGCCGATGCAGTGTTCCGCCTGTACCTATCGGAGTTCTTTCAGCCGTGCTGTGGAGGTGGAATTTCCAACCCATCGTTCGCTTTATATTTCCGGGACGGCGAGCATCGATTCCGAGGGTGGGACTGTTTATCGCGGGGATGCCGTGCGGCAGATTGAACAGACGATGAAGGTTGTTACTGCGCTGTTAAAGTCGCGCGGGATGGGTTGGGAGGATGCATTCCGAGGAATTGTGTATTACACGCACCCCCGTTTTCCCGGGCTTTTTTCGGATCATTGCCGCGAGCATGGGATTCCAGTTTTTCCTATCGCGTTTGCGTATTCGGATGTGTGCCGTCGGGATCTGGAGTTCGAGATAGAGATGGATGCGGTAAAGGCGACATAGTGGGGTTTTTCGCCCAAAAGTGCCGCACGCTTAAAAAGCGGTTTCCGATCAGGGAAAGAATTCGTCCAGAACCTGCAGGGCAATTTCGCTCTTGTTCAAGGTGTAGAAATGAATCCCCGGAACGCCCGCTGCCAACAATTCCCTAATTTGACGACGGGCGAAGTCCATTCCCGCCGTTTTCATGGCGAGGTCGTTGCCTTCCGTTTGGGCAATAATTTTCATCAGAGCCGGGGGAATACTCGCCTGGGAAAGTTTTACGAACTTCTCAATCTGCTGGTGCTGGATCAGCGGCAACAGCCCGGGGATAATGGGAATGGTGATCCCCTGCCTGCGGGCACGGGCCACAAACTCCAGGTAACGCGAATTGTCGTAAAACAACTGAGTGATGATTTTGCAAGCCCCTGCATCAACTTTTCCCCGAAGATGAGTCATGTCCGTTTCAAGCGTTTCGGCCTGGGGATGTTTTTCCGGGTAGGCGGCCACGGCGATTTGCATGGTCGAATGCGCCCGCAGAAACGTGACAAGATCACTGGCATAGCGGAAGGCATCGGCCGCGGGTTGGTAATTGGTTTGGTCTTGGGGCGGGTCCCCGCGCAAGGCGAGAATCCGGGTTATGCCCATCGATTCCATCGCACGCAGAAACTCCAGAATCACCACCCGGCTTGAACCCACACAAGTGAAATGAGGCATGACAGGCAAATCCAGTTCTTCTAGAATCAGGCGGGTGAGCGTCAAACTTCGGTCCTGATTCGCTCCACCCGCGCCATAGGTGACGGATACATATTCCAGCGGAAATCGTTTCAGCTGTTCCAATTCATCTAGCAGGGTGGTGACTCCCTCCGGCGTTTTTGGTGGGAAGACTTCCACGCTGAGGAGAGGACGGGTTGTTTGGATTCCTTTCATACTTCCCTGCTTAAGAATAAGGATGGGGACGCTTTCTCACCGATTCCACCTCTTTTTCCTTTGGAAATAAGGAGGCTGGTTGATTCGCCATGGCGATCCGGATGGGCGGAACGATCTATGTCCCTAAAAAGTCCGCGCTCTGCTACGCAGGAATTCTCGCTCCCAGACCCCTACCCCTTGTTTCGGCCGGTCTCCTCCAAATGGGCGTGTGGCACATCGATATGTTTGGCGCGGTGGGTACGGAAAAATGTGTACCGATCTAGCACGTCCTCCTGAAACGCCTCGAGATAGAGGAAGAGCGCCGGAGTGACATAGAGCGTGATGAGTTGCGACACGATCAGCCCGCCCACAATGATCATCCCGAGTGGTTGCCGCGATTTTCCGTCCGCGCCATGCCCCATCGCAAGGGGGATCGCGCCCATCAGTGCAGCAAAGGTGGTCATCATTATCGGACGGAACCGCTCGACGCATGCCTCATGAACGGCGGCTTTTCTGTCCATCCCCTCGGCCATCCGTTGCAGCGCAAAATCGATCATCATGATGCCGTTCTTTTTCACGATACCGATGAGCAGGAACATGCCGACATAGGCGTAAAGTGAAGCCTCCTGTCCGAAGAGCAGAAGCGTGGCCAATCCGCCGACCGTCGCCACCGGCAACGCCGTGAGGACGGTGATGGGATGCACGTAGCTCTCATAGAGGATGCCTAGGATCACATACATGGCGAACACCGCGAAAAGCATTAGGATCGCAAGGGCGTCGATCGTTTGTTGAAAGACAAGTGCCTCGCCTTGCAGACTACCCGTGACACTGGACGGTAGAATTTCCGCGGCAGTGGCTTCTATGAACTTCGAAGCAGTGCCGATCACGGCGCCGGGAACGAGGTTGAAGTTGATCGTCACACTCGGGAACTGGTTGATGTGGTTAACCGACTGCGGTCCCAACACCTCCGTCCAGCGCACCACCGCTTTGAGCGGCACCAGGGTGTTGTGCGTGGAACGGACCCAGATTTTTTCCAGATCCTGCGGCCGGGTTCGTTCATCGTCCTGCACCTCCATGATCACCTGGTACTGGTCGGTCACCTGTTTGATCAGATATATGTAATTTTGCGAGTAGGCGTGACGCAGTGCGTCGAGAATCGCCTGCGCGCTGACGCCGTAGTGTGACGCCTGTTCGCGCAGGATGCTGATCTGCAGGTTCGGCGTGTTCAGCTTGAGGTCGGAATTGACTGTCTGGAAATCCGGGTTGACGCGCAGTTTCGCCACCAGATCCTGCGCCGCCATGTGAACTTCCGCCGGATTGATTCCAGTTAGCGAATAGGCAAATTTCCCCTGCGTCGTCGAGGTCGCGCCAGTGCTCAACTGCAACACCGGGTTCGCCTGTAAAATCGGCTGGATTCCAGGAATTTTGGACATCTTAACCATCATCCGTTTGATGATGTCATTAATCCCCGCCCGCTCCCCCCGCGGCTTGAGAAACGCGAGCGTGGTGGCTTGGGACGAGGAGGCGCGTCCGGTGTGTCCAGAGATTGTGACCCCGATATCCACTGCGTCATCGGCATGCAGAATCTCGTCCACCGCATTCTGGTATTGTTGCATCCGCTTCGGCGAACTCCCCTCCGCCGCTTGAAAGATACCGCGGATAAAACCACTGTCTCCGGAGGGCAGCAGAGATTTCGGCACTGCCTGGAACAGCACCAGGGTGCCGATGAAACAAATCACCCATGCCCCTGCAGAGATCCATTTGTGCCGCAGAAAAAAATGAAGTGAGTTCCCGTAGCTCAGGATCACGCGCCCGATGAGCCTGTGCGAGAAACTTTCCATCCAGGTCATGTTTCCCTTGTCGTGCTTAACGAGCATCCGCGAGCACATGAGCGGTGTGAGCGTGAGCGAGACGATGCCAGAGGCCAGAATGGCAATAATGATCGTGATCGCGAACTCCTGAAGTTGCCGCCCAAGCAGACCCGGCATGAATACCAGCGGGATAAAAACCGCAGCCAACGAAAGGGTCATCGATACAATTGTGAAGCTGATCTCCTTCGCGCCGTTGAGCGTGGCCTCCATCGCCGTCTCGCCGGCTTCCATGCGGCGCACAGTATTTTCCAGAAAGACGACCGCATCATCGACTAGGAACCCAATGGAAAGGGTGAGTGCGAGGAGCGAGAGGTTGTCGATGCTGTAACCGAGCAGGTACATCGCGAGGAAGGTGATCAACATCGACATCGGTAGAGCGACGACTGGGATCAGTGTGTCGGTGGCTCTACCGAGAAACAGAAAGATTACGAAGACAACCAGCACGAACGCGATGACGAGCGTCTCCTTCACATCGTTCACGGAGTTCTCAATCGTGATGGAACGGTCGTAAGTCGGAATGAGTCGGATCGATCCAGGTAATTCACGTAGAAACATCGGCAGTAGGGCTTTCACGGCTCGCGCTGTGGCGATGGCGTTGGATCCGGCCTGTCGCGACACCGCCAACATCACGACGGCCGCGGGAACCGGTTCACCGCGTTTCCAGAAATGGCGTTCTGACCGTTCGTCCTGCAGCGAGTCGACAACCTCGGCTACATCGCGGAGATAAATGGGCAGTCCGTCTCTCTCGCTGATTATAAGCTTCCCATACTCCTCCGCATCCTCGAGTTGACCCTGGGGTTGAATTAAAAAAGTGCGGGTGTTCCCATCCAACTGCCCCGCGCCCTGGTAGCTGGAGCCGCCTTTGATCGCCCTGGCCAGATCGTCGAACGACATCCCGCGCGTTGCGAGTTTCGATGGATCGGCTTTTATGCGCACGGCGGATTTGGAGCCGTACACATCCACCTTCGAGACCCCAGGCAGAATGCTGATGCGCTGGGCCACCTGGCTGGTGGCGTAGTCGTAGAGCTGTCCCACGGTCAAGGAATCGCTCGCCAGTGCCAGATAGATGATCGGTTGATCGTTCGGGTTGAACTTGGTGAAGGTAGGCGGCGATGGAAGATCCAGCGGCAGACTGCCGGTGGCCTGATTGATCGTCGCCTGCACGTCCGTCGCGGCGTCATCGACGCTTTTGCTCAGCGCAAATTGCAATGTCAGGCTCGTGCTTCCCTGCGTGCTCACGGAGGTCACCAGTTCTAGCCCTGGGATTTGCAGGAACTGCTTTTCCAGCGGGGTCGCGACGTTGCGCGCCATGGTGGTCGGACTCGCACCCGGGTAACCGACGCTCACGTTGATGACCGGAAAATCTACGGCGGGAAGATCGTTGACCGGCAACTGTCGGTAGGCGATCACCCCGAAAAGAATGATGGTCACCGTGAGGAGCATCGTCATCACGGGCCTACGGACAAACGATTCTGAAAGGCTTGTGTCCATTTTTCTAAAAGAACGAAATGAAAAGGGTGAAACGGTGGCTACTTTTGTGGGATTTTTTCATTTCCCGCCAGCCGCAGGCGTCACCAACACCGAGGTTCCTGGCGCGAGTGCGAGCTGGCCGGTGACGACCACCGTCTCGTTCGGCTTGAGGCCTTCGGTGATCACCACATCATCCCCTTGGCGTTGCCCGGGTTTCACCGGGCGCAGTTCAACGGTCTTGTCCTCTTTGATCACGAAAACAAACGGGCCATTATTTCCAACCTGTAACGCCTCGCTCGGTACCAGCACCGCGTTGGGGATCCTATCGAGCAGGGCGCGGACATTGACAAACTGGCCGGGCCAGAAGAGGTGATCCTGGTTGTCGAATACGGCGCGCAACCGAACTGTGCCTGAGTCTTGATGAATCCCGCTGTCGAGAAAGTTAAACTCACCCATGCGGCTCTTGGAAGGGTCGTCGGAAAAACTGGCCTGCACCTTCAGCGTGCCGGAATCGATATACCGACGCACCTGCGACAGCGAGTTTTCAGAAATAGTGAAATCGACATACATCGGATCCTGCCGTTGGATGAGGAGCATCTGGGTGGCGTTCCCCGTTACGATATTGCCCATATCGACCATGCGTTTGCTGGCGCGTCCGTCGATGGGCGACTTGATGCTACAGTAGTGGAGATTGATCATGGCGATTTCCAGTTCAGCCAGATCAGCCTGCAAGCCCGCCGCTGAGCTTTTCGCGGTGCTACGTGCGTTGTCCAGATCCTGTGGAGATGTCACTTCGGTCCGACTCAATTCCTCATTACGCTTGAGTTGCGCCTCGTTGTAAGCGTGCTTTGCGCGATCCTGCTCCAGCACCGACCTCATCTTGTCCAACTCCGCCTGAAAGGGCTGGGGATCAATCGTAAAAAGTAGATCGCCCTTCTTCAATTCCGCGCCGTCCTTAAAATGAATTCCCGTGACCGGCCCGGATACTTGGGGCTGGATCATGACGGTTTCAAAGGCCGTGCAGTTGCCGATTTCATCGAGATACAACGGCACATCGCGCAGCACGGCCTGTGCGGCAGTGACCGGACGCGCCGGCCTAGGTACTGCCGCATGCTTTTGTCCGCAGGCGGAAATCAGCAGGATGGCGCAAACCCCCATCGTGGATAATGCAAAATATTTCATTTCACGGATTTCTGTTTTGGAAACCAGTTTGGGATCGGGAGGAAGCCCCGTTCATTCGGTGGGTTCCTGCGCGGAGGAAATAAGCTCGCTCCAGGTTCTGCCAACGCTTTTTCCAGCGAATATCTTCACCCATGGATTTGGTATAGCGTGAGTGCTAACTTTTTACGAACTGATTGCCAGTGCGCAATCTGCGGAGTCAGGGCACAAACTATAAAACACACCGACAACCACATTAGATTCAGTTGTCTTCATGGGATCCCAACACCTCTAGCCCTCCCCTGACCCAAAGTTAGCCAAAAATTCTATCCTTAAGCATCAGACACTTATGGCTTTTGCTCTGACACTACTCTGACACCTTTTTTGACTAAAGTGAGGCATTTTGTCCCTTTGCTCTGGCACTACTCTGGCACTACTCTGAGCAGAAAATTATTAACCAGCTCTTCCACAATAACTTGCAATTTTGGATAACCCTCACTCCCATGCTGCGAGCATGCTCGCAGCACGATTTTACTGATCCAAACGATCCCACAGGTACCGCAATCGGGGCGACGAAAAGTTATCCGTCGAATAATTTTGCCACCGAGCGTGACAACCCCCCGCGCCAAGACGATCCAGTGCCCGCATCAATTCCCAGACTCGCCATTTTCCCCATCTCTGGATTACTATCTCTGCTCCGACCGGACGCTTAGCTTAGTGGTAGAGCGCCTGCTTCACACGCAGGAGGTCACTGGTTCAATCCCAGTAGCGTCCATTTTCCCGTGATCTTGAAAGGGGGACACAGCCGATCCCCCTCCCTAAACTGCGCCAGAGATCACAGATAAAAAATGAGCTGCGCCTCTTTTTCTTCTCTAAAGCCGCGCGATAAGCAGTTCGCGTTGGTAGATCATCTCCTTGGGCAGTTCGTGGTACATGGGCAGGAAAAATTCGTTCAGCAGAACCACCTCCTGCCGCCACTCGTTCGGATCGATCTTCATCATTTCGGCGAAGCGCTGCGGGGTCATGCCATCGATCCCTTGGAGGTTGATGTCCTCGCACATCGGCACCCAGCCGATCGATTCCTCACGCGCGGACGCCTGCCCTTGGCAACGGCCTATGATCCATTCGAGCACTCGCACGTTGTCGCCGAAGCCCGGCCAGTAGAACTTGCCCTCCGCATCCTTGCGGAACCAGTTCACGTGGAAAATACGCGGCAGATTCTGAATCCGCTTCCGCATATTG
>CAIVGD010000334.1 GCA_903905395.1 uncultured Verrucomicrobiota bacterium | reverse complement strand
GCTCAGGCAATTCCCAGTGCCTACGACGCCTTGTTTGCCACTGCTTCGCCGCGAGGAGGTGGAAGAGGTGGAGGAGGAGGTGCAAGGCAGCGCGAACGAGGGGAGGAGGATCAGATCGACACACAAACGACCGGTGGCGGCGAGGCCAGCGGCAAGGCGGAGTGCTTCTTCGGCGAGACCGCGTTTCCCTCCCGGTCCGGTTTGGCAGAGGATGGCGACTCGTTTCATGATGAGTTGAACGAGCGGCAGATGGAGGAGCGCTCGAGCAGTTCGGCTAGGAGACCGGGGCCGCCAAGCACGGCAGAGGTGGAGTGTTTGGGTGCGAATCGCTCGGCTGCGCGGGGACAGGCGAAGATGCGCAGTCCGCGGGACACGAGGTTGGGGACGCGGGGATCGAGAAGGGCTGACGCGCCCTCGTGAAGGAAGTAGGCGGAAACGTCGTTCCCTTGGAGAAGGGAGAATTCGGCTTCTTTCCAAAATTCGTTCACTGGTGGTTGATCGGGTGGCGAGGATAGGACAAAGAGAAAGTTCACCGTCCTGTATTCTATGGAAAATGGGATGGATTCAAAGTGGAACCCATCCCGAGGTTGATCTTGGGGCTGGAACTTTGGCCCCCCTCTGGCAGGAAGGCGTAGTGAAGATTGCAGTCATCGGGGCGGGGATCAGTGGTCTGGTTTGCGCCCGCCGATTGGTCGAGGCGGGTCATGGGGTGGTGGTTTTTGAAAAATCCCGCAATCTGGGTGGGCGTTGCGCCACCCGGAAGTTCGGGGAACATGTGGTGGATCATGGGGTGCAGTACTTCACCTTGCGTGATCCGCAGATTCTAAAAGAGGTGGAGGTATTGGCGGGAGAGCGTCTGCAAACTCTGTGCAATCCCATTCTTCTCGCGGGTCAGGATGGAGAGATTTACCGAGAGGGAGAGCAGAGATTTTATCTCGCGGATGGAAACCATCGCGTAGGAACTTTGCTGGCGCAGGGGTTGGATGTTCGGCGGGAGATCGAGATCAAGGCGGTGGAAAAGTCGGGCCGGAAATGGCGGGTTGCGGGAGAGGAGTTTGAAGCGGTGGTCTGCTCGAGCCCTTGGCCGCGAACGGCCGCACTACTGGGAATGAAAATCAGGGAGAGCGGGTACGATTCCTGTCTGACCGTGCTGTTGGAGTATCTGGTGTGGAGGGAGGGTCCGGAGGGGGGATCGGCCTATGGGCGGATGGATTTATCTGGAGAAGATCCGCTGGCCTGGGTGGGTTGTGAAAACGTGAAGAAAGGGAGAATTGCGGAAGGGAGCACGGTGTATGTCATTCAAGCTTCGCCGAAGTATAGTCGGGAGCATTTGACGCAGAATCCGGAGTTTTGGGCGAGTGATCTGCAGATTTTATTGGAAAAACTTTGGCATCTCGATCCGGAGAAACGTGGTTCGGTCTTTGCCCATCGGTGGCGGTATTCGAGAAGGCAGGAGAAGGCCGAGATGCCTAAAGATCTGCCGAAAGGCATTTTTATCTGCGGAGATACGGAGACAGATTCGCGGGTGGAATCGGTGTGGAAGAGCGGGAAAGTGGCGGCGGAGACAATCTTGGGTTGAGTGGCAGAGATTGAAAATCTGCAACAGGCAGGGCCTGAGTCGGGTTTTGGAATTTTTCCCGAGGAACCGATTTGGCGTGGGAGGTCTTTACAACTTGATCATGACGTGACGGGGGATGGTGTAATCCTCGAGCGCGAACATTGAAAGATCTTTGCCGTAGCCGGAGCGTTTCAGGCCTCCGTGGGGCATTTCGTTTACGAGGAGAAGATGGGTGTTGATCCAGGTGCAGCCGTAGCGGAGGGCGGCGGCGACTTTCATGGCTTGGGAAACGTCACGGGTCCAGACTGAGGAGGAGAGGCCGTACTCGGAGTCGTTGGCCAGGCGGATGGCTTCGTCTGTGGTTTTAAACTTCGTCACGGAAACGACTGGACCGAACACTTCTTGCTGGACGATCTCGTCCTCCTGATTGGCTCCGGCTAGGAGGGTTGGTTGGAAATAAAACCCCTTGCCCGGAGCGGGAGCGCCGCCGGTGATGGTCTTGATGTGTTTGCACTTGCGGGCCCGTGAAACGAACCCTTGGATGCGGTCGCGATGGGCGGAGGTGACGACTGGCCCGAGCTCATTCTCCTCATCTTTTGCGTGGTTGTAGCGGAGGGATGCGACGGCTTTTCCCAATTCGGAGACCAGGTCGTCGTAGATCTTGGGGCCAGCATAGACGCGGCAGGCCGAGGTGCAGTCTTGGCCTGCGTTGTAATAACCAAATTTGCGCAAGGCTGAAACGACTTCGGTCAGATCGGCATCGTCGAAGACGAGGACGGGGGCCTTGCCGCCCAGCTCCAGATGGGTGCGTTTGATATTGGTAGCGGCGGCGGCGAGAACGTGGGTGCCGGTGGAGACGCTGCCGGTGAGGGAAACCATGCGGACGAGCGGGTGGGAAATGAGGGCCTGACCGGTGGTTGTGCCACGACCGGTGAGAATGTTGGCGACGCCGGAGGGAAGAAGGTCGGCTAGGGTGCGGCCGAGATGGAGGGCGGTGAGTGGGGTGAATTCCGAAGCTTTGAGGACGATGGTATTTCCCGCGGCAAGGGCGGGAGCGAGTTTCCAAGCGGCCATCTGGAGGGGGTAGTTCCACGGTGCGATGGAGCCGACCACGCCAACGGGGTCGCGGCGGAGCATGGAGGTGTAGCCGGTCATGTATTCGCCGGCCACGGGACCCGTGGTGCAGCGGGCGGCGCCGGCGTAAAATCGGAAACAATCACTAACCGCAGGCATTTCGTCTGCGAGAAAAATGGGCCTAGGTTTTCCGCAGTTACGGCACTCGAGGTCGGCGTAGAGTGCGGCTTCGGCGTCGATTCTGTCGGCGAGTTTAAGAAGAAGATTGGCGCGTTCTCCCGGGGTGGTACGGCTCCAAGTGGCGAAGGCTTTTTCAGCAGTGTGGACGGCTTGGTTCACTTGGCGGGGTGAGGCTTCGGCGATATGGGCAATAATCTGACCCGTCCGGGGGTTCAGCACGGGCTGAGGTTCGCCCTCGCCTGCAACGAGTTTGCCGCCGATGAGGAGGCGGGTTTCCAACGCCTGAGCAGAAGTCTTCGGCACAAAGGAAGGTTACGTCGGAGCGGGATCGTTTGCCAAGAAGAGGAAAGAGAGAGCCGGAGACGGGGGTTGAACCCGTGACCCTCTGTTTACGAAACAGATGCTCTACCACTGAGCTACTCCGGCGACTGGCCTCATCTTAAGCCGAAAAGGGGGAGGGAGACAAACGCAGGGAAACACCAAAGAGGAGGTTGGAAAACTGGCGGGTTTTGGGGCAGGCTGTTGCGCTTATGGTACGAACCCATCCGGTCTATTTGGACTGCAACGCGACTACTCCCTTGGAACCGGCGGTAGCGGCGGTGATCCGTCATTTCTTCGAAGAAGAGTATGGCAACGAGGGTAGTCGGACCCATGCGTACGGGGTTAGGGCGAAGGAGGCGGTGAAACAGGCCCGGGAACAGGTGGCACGGTTGGTCGCCGCACAACCCGAGGAAATTATTTTCACCAGTGGAGCCACGGAGAGCAATAATCTGTCCATTCTAGGGTTGGCGCAGTGGGGGCGACGCCACGGCAAGACCCACATCATCAGCACCCGGATCGAGCACAAGGCTGTGCTGGAGCCGATCGATGTGCTGGCCAAAGACGGATTTGAGGTGGATCTGGTTTCTCCTGGCAAGGGGGGGCGGGTAGATGCGGCGAAGATTATTTCGTTGATCCGTCCGACCACGTTGCTGATTTCGGTGATGCACGCAAACAACGAGACAGGGGTGATACAGCCGATCCCAGAAATCACTGAGGCTTTGGTGCACCATCCGGTCTGGTTTCATGTGGATGCGTCGCAGACTTTTGGAAAGTTGATCGAACCGCTCCGCAATCACCGGATTGATCTGCTGAGTGCTAGTGGACATAAAATTTTCGGGCCCAAAGGGGTTGGAGTGTTGGTGGTCCGGCATCGGGGAAAACAGAAAGTGCCGTTGGCTCCGTTGATCCATGGGGGAGGGCAGGAGCAGGGGTTGCGGCCGGGGACTTTGCCGGTGCCGCTGATTGCTGGCTTGGGGATGGCGGCGGAGTTGGGGTCAAAAGATCATGCGATTCGGAAGGCGAAGTGTCTGGCGTTTCGGGCGAAGTTTTTGCAAGCAATCCAATCCTTGAATCCAAAGATCCATGGGGAGGAAGGACACGTTCTGCCGCATACCGTGAATGTTTCCTTTCCGGGGCTCAGTGCCGAGGAGGCGATTGTGAGGCTTCGGGATCTGGTGGCGGTATCGAACGGATCGGCGTGTACCTCGGCTAGTTATCAACCGAGCCACGTACTGAAGGCGATGGGGTTGGGGAAGGATGAAATTATTGGCGCGGTACGTTTTTCGTGGTGTCACCTCACACCGGAACCGGATTGGGCGGGGGTTGTTGCGAGGTTGAAAGCCTGATGCGGGCGGGCATGCCCGCCAGACAGTTGTTTTCGGTTTTGAAGTTGGAATTTTAATCAGGGCATAGAGAGGGGTAGTTTGAAAGTAGGGAAGGCAGAACTAAGAACCAAAGGAAGGACGATCTCGGAGTAACGAGATTTCAACTTTCGCACATTCCCACATTCTTGGGAATGTGGGAGCGTCCTCCCCCTTAACCCTTCCCCGTCATTCCCACATTCTTGGGAATGTGGGACCGTCCCCCACAAAAAACCCAATCCGCGACATTTCGACATTATGCATAAAGCCATAATCTCCCATTCCAAAACACCGCCCAAACTTACTGCCATTTATCGTTTTCATTGGTTCTATCCTTTCTTACCGGAAGCCCTCACCGCAGAATCGAGGGAAGCTCACTTTTTCCTACCCACTACCCACAAAATTATAGCTTTAAGATTTTTAATCATCAGTTCGAACTTCAAAATTCCCTTTCTCAATTAAAAATCAAAAAAACAACATCAAAAATCATCCGGCGGTCTTCCGCATCCCGTGTCATCACGGCGAAAATAGTTGTTGACGACATTTGGGATGTGATATACAACGACCATTCTAGTCGTATATGCAGCTCTCTAAGAAAACCGATTATGCTCTGCGGGTGCTCTTCACCTTGGCGGAGCACTATGGCCGCGGCCCCATCCCTATCCGGGAATTGGCTCGCCGCAACGATGTCCCCAAGCGATTCCTCGAACACATCCTCCTCGACTGCAAATCCCAAAACTGGGTCTCTAGCACCGCCGGCAAAGAGGGCGGGTACTCCCTAGCCAAAAAACCATCAAATATATCTATGGGTGAAGTAGTTAGATACTTTGACGGATTCTTGGCACCCATCCCCTGCGTATCCGTTAAAAGCTATATCCCCTGCACCCAGGAGTCGGTCTGTCGCTTCCGGCGGGTCCTTTTGGAAATACGTAATTATGTGGCCAAAATCATGGACCAAGCCTCCATCGCCAAAGTCATGCTCGGTTCACCAGTTCTGCCAAGCGAACTTCTCTCCTTTCAATGTGTGGATGGAGATGGAATCTAATTATTTGCCCAAAAAGACGACTATTTTAATCGTATATGAGCGCTTCTGAAAATAATTGGGTGGAGGTGATCAAGGAAAAGCTGAGCGGCCTGCGCTACGGCCAGATCCTTCTCACAGTCCACGACGGTCGGGTCGTCCAGATCGAACGAACGGAGAAAACTCGGCTCGAACTACCTTCCTTGAAAACCCAACCCACACGGGAGGAATAACCAAACCCAAACACCCCCGAAACACAGCTCAAGCGGAACCGACCGGACCACCGGAGGAAGCCCTTTGCCAAAAACAAGGAAACCTTCATGAAAACCAACCTCATCAACGTGTTCGTCCGATTCCTAGTACGCTTCGGCGTCTTCATTATCGTGACGACTCCACTAACCCAAATCCACGCACAGAACTCGGCCAACGCCCAGGACCAATCCGTCCAAGAGCAGTTGGCTGCCCTGCGCAAAGAAATTGCCGACCTCAAGCGAAATACCGCTACCCCAGCAACCGAACAGCAGGGCACGGGCCAAAACATCGGAGGAACCACCACCAAAGAAAACCTCCTCGGTGGTACCCGTCGCAGCCTCGCCACACCCCGCGACGACAAGCAGGGAGCCGCTGTTCAAGGTGACCGCACGGATTCGGAAAGCCGACTCAGCCTCGTCGAGCGAAAACAGGAATTAGCCGATGAGGAATCCGCGAAGAAAGCAGCAACCACGCCAAACATCTCCTTCAACGAAAAGGGCCTCGTGTTCAAATCAGCGGACGGCAACCATGCCCTTCGTTTGGGAGGCGTTCTCCAATTGGACGGCCGGACTTTTATCGATGAAGCCAGGGACGATGCCTCCCAGTTCCTCGTCCGACGAGCCCGCGTCTATGCGGCCGGCACGCTCTGGAAATATATCGATTTCCGATTCATGCCAGATTTTGGAACGGTCGATGCCCAGAATACGCGCAACACCGCCATCATTTGCGATGCCTGGCTTAACTTTAATGCCCAAAAGGAGTTTCAGATCCAGGTGGGCAAATTCAAGCCGCCATTAGGTTTGGAAATGTTGCAATCCGACCAGAACACCGTGTTCATGGAGCGTGGCCCCGTCGGCCAGCTACAGCCCAACCGGATGCTCGGCTTTATGCCCAACGGTCTGCTCTTCGACGACACACTGAACTGGGCCGTCGGCGTTTTTGCCGATGCTCCGGACAACTACACGCAAACACTCGATACCGGAGGCGGATACAACATCGCCGCTCGGCTCTTCGCTCGACCCTTTGTCAACGATGCTGATGAGTTGGCGGGTCTGGGTTTTGGCGTGGCCGGCTCTTACATGGTTGGGGACGAAACCGCCGCTTCCACGGCAATCTCCAACGGCTTAAACACATTCTCCTCCGACGCGGGCAACACCTTTTTCACGTGGAACAGCACCGCGACGAAAAATGGTGCCGCCTATCGGATCAATCCTCAGGCGTTTTACTACTACGGCCCATGGGGAGTGCAGGCGGAATACATCTTGGAAAGCCAGGGCATCAGCCTCTCAGCTGGAAATAGCAATGTTCAACGGCCGATCCGGGATACCAGCTGGGCTTGGCAGGGGACCCTTTCCTATAACATCACTGGGGAAGACAATAGCTTTGATAGCTTGGTACCGGCCAATAACTTCGACTTTTTCCAGTCGGAGGATCCGGATGCCGTCGGCCTATGGCAGATCGCTTTCCGGGCGGACCAACTTCAGCTCGATAGCGACCTCTTTAACCAACCCACATCCTCTGCCCCCTTTGCCAGCGGAGGCGCCGCCGTCAACGCCCGGGGTTATCATGCCTATAGCTTGGGCTTGAGTTGGTTTCTCAATCCAAACATCCGGGCTTATCTGGATGGTGTTTACACAATCTGGGATTACGCCAGCAGTGGCACGGGAGCCAACGCCGCCGTTCCTTCCAACAATCAGTTCATCACGAACAACGAGTTTGCCATCACCGGCCGGCTTCAACTGTTCTTCTAAATTTAACTTAACCAATAAAAGGAAAACCTATCATGAAACTTAAATCCACCCTGCTCCTCGCCAGCCTCCTCGGTCTGGCCATCACCGCCCATGCGGCTACGGAACTGCTCAACGTCTCCTACGACCCCACCCGCAAGTTATATGAGGAGTACAACAAACTCTTCCAATCGTACTGGAAGAAAAAAACCGGACAGGACGTGAACATCAGCCAGTCCCACGGCGGCTCCGGCAAACAAGCCCGCTCGGTCATCGACGGAGTTCCGGCCGATGTCGTCACCCTCGCCCTCGCCGGCGATATCGACGCCATCGCCACCAAAGGCAAATCGGTGCCGAAGGATTGGGAGGAACGGTTCCCCCACCACAGCACCCCCTACACCTCCACAATCGTCTTTGTGGTCCGCCCGGGCAATCCCAAGAACATCAAGGACTGGGATGACATTGTGAAGGAAGGCATCTCCATCGTCACCCCCAACCCGAAAACCTCGGGCGGCGCACGCTGGAATTATCTCGCCGCCTGGGCATACGCCGAAAAGAAGTTCAACAACGATCAGGCCAAGATCAAGGAGTTCATCGGGAAGCTCTATAAAAATGCGCCCGTCCTCGATACCGGCGCCACCGGGGCGACGATCACTTTCGTCAAACGCCGGATCGGCGACGTCTATCTAGCCTGGGAAAACGAGGCCCACCTCATCCAGACCGAATTCCCCGGTGAGACCGAAATCGTCATTCCTTCCTCCAGCATACTAGCCGAACCCTCCGTTGCGGTGGTGGAAAAAAATGCCATCAAGCACGATACCTCTGATCTGGCAAAAGCCTACATCAGTTACCTCTACTCCCCGGAAGGCCAGGATCTGATCGCGAAGAATTTCTACCGCCCGCGTGATCCCAAAGTCGCAGAAAAATACGCCGAGCAGTTCCCTGCGCTGGAATTGGTCGATATCCAACATTTCGGCGGTTGGGCCACCGTGCAAAAAAAACACTTCGACGACGGCGGAATCTACGATGCAGTTACCAAACGCTGATCCAAAACAAAAGAAAGACCCCACCCCCATGCCCATCTACGAAAATGTACTCGCCACCGTCGGTCGCACCCCACTGATTAAACTTCAACGGGTTTCGGCCGGCCTGCCAGCCACCGTCGCCGTGAAAGCCGAATTCTTTAACCCGCTGGGTAGCGTTAAGGACCGGATC
>CAIVGD010000333.1 GCA_903905395.1 uncultured Verrucomicrobiota bacterium | reverse complement strand
GTCGAGGTCACCCGCCAAAGATCCTCACCCCCGTTCGTCGTGTAGGCGGCCAGAATTTCCGGACTTACCCCAGGGAGCAGGGCAACGTTCACCTGATCATCCTGAGTTCCAGCCTGCCCATCGGGTCCCAACCTCGCCTGTATAAAATTAGCCGCACCGTTGGGTGCCATTCCTAGCACCGCCTCGATCAGATCCTGATCCGCCGAAAACAGGGAAAGTTTTCCCGAACCGAAAATCGTGAACTTACTCAAGGCACGGACCGCCTTACTTCCTTCTTGGGCCTCCTTGGCCATCTCCCGCCACCCCAGCACTCTTTGCAACTCCTCTATATTTTCAAACGGCGCATTCCTTGGTCCCGACAGATTCAGTTTTACGTAATCCTCTGTCTCCGCACCTGAGGCCTGAGTAAGGCTGTCCACATCGACCCAGTCCAGCAGGGTGTCAATCAACCTGGATGAGGTGGAAAGATTAACCTCCCACCCGGCAAAAAGATTTTGCAAAACCCGCCGTGCCTGCGCCTTGTCCGGATTGAGCAGTAACGCATTCATATTCAACTTTCCATCCTCCCCCCTGAAATCCTCCGTTTTCACCTCGAACCGCGCCGGCACTTTCCACCCTGAAGCCAGTTGGGTATTCAACTGTTGGCAGGCCTGCTCCATGTCCGCCCTCAATAACTGGGAATTCAGCACCATCTGAATCCCAGATTCCGCCGCCAACATGGCCCGGGCATTCTGCAGGGCCGCGATTTCCTGCCCGAGTTGACCCTGTAAAATCGCCGCCAACCCAAGCATGGCCGCCGAAATCAGGCTCACCGCCCACAAAACAACCACCAGCGCCACGCCTGGAGAAGCAGGGAAAGAAAGTTTCATCTCACCCCCACTGGAACCGGAATATTCGTGGATATGTTCGTGCTATTGAGGACGCCGCCAAGTGCCACCAACGTGAGCGGATCCACAGGCACCTGTCCGCTGGGACTCAGCCCGGTCGGTATCCAGAAAATCCCCACGTTCGTCAAATTCCTCGCACCATCCTTCCTCACCAACTGCAGTTTAAGGTAAGACGGCTTGACCGGTTGCAACCACTCCCCCAATTCCTGCTGACTGCGCGGATCCCACACGCTCCATGTCAAAGATTGAATACCCCGCATGAGTTCAAACGAGTTCGTCTGCCCCCCCCTCGCCGTCCCCATCCCCGCCGCGTTGGTGAACTCCAGCCTCTCCACTAAATTCAGCACCCGCCCGTCCCCCGTGCCCGCCTTGGTCAATCGAAGTTCGAGCACACGCAGTCCAATGTAATTATCCGGCAAGATCGCCAAGGGGGCATTCGTCAGCGCGAGGTCGTACCCTCCCCCCGATCGCGGGGTCAATCCCAGTTGGGACTTGAGCGGCAGGTCTAAACAGATTTGTCGCATCAGGGCGAAAAGCCCGCTCACCTCGCGGTTGCGCATGCTGTATTTCGCCGCCGCATCAGCCCCGATGACCGAGAATTGCACGAGCTGAAAGATCACCCCGAAGATCAGGATAATGATGGCCATCCCGAGGGTGACCTCGATCAAAGTGAAGGCTCGGTTGGCGGCTTTCATCTTTGCGGCCAAAGGAGAAAGGAGACGGCATCGAGCGTCTCCCCCTTGCCCTGCGCCCGAAGGCTCACCTGAACCCAACCGCTCACCAAACGGCTGGCCGTGTTGTTGTTCCCAGTGATGGTGATCGGAGTGGTCGCGCTGACCGATTTTTCCAAGTTCCAAGTCCGGTACTTCTCCTCGGTCTGCCACTGTTTGCCCTGATCCGGCAGGTTATTGGAAGACGCCAATATCTTTGCCGCCATCGACTCCACGGCCTGCCGCCGTTGATTTGCCCGCACCATCTCCAAGTTGATTCCCAGCACATCGTTCAGGGCCACGGCAAACCCCACCGCCGCAAAGGCAAAGATCGCAACCGCTAACATCACTTCAATCAAAGTGAAACCGTGGGATTTTCTTTTCATCATCGGTCGGGCTTCTCCGTTGTCGTTTCGCCGGTCAACGCTCCGACAGAAAACTGCTCCATATTGTCCCCGTGCTTCAGTCTCACCCGAATCGGTTCCACCAGTCCCCCTCCGGTGAAGAGCCACTGGTAATCCTCCGGCTTGGCCCAACCTCGGCGGCCCAAAGCCATATCCTCCGGAGTGATCAAGTTCATCTCAACCCCCTCGGGAAACATCGTCCCTCCCACTCCACGAGTTCCCAAGATCACCCTCTGTTGCCGGCCGTACTTCAATGCCTGCTCGCGCGCCCCCCGCGATGCTTCTTCTACAATGTTCCGTGAGTCTGCCAGATCCTTGTCCCCTCCGGTTGATGAAAGAAAAACCGCCGCCCCGCCCATAAAAATAACCCCAATGCCGACAGCCAGAATGATTTCGATCAGGGTAAAACCAGAATCCTCATCCCCCGCCGGCCGCCGCTTCATCCGGCCCACTCTTTCTGCCACCTAGTTAGAGCTGATGTCGTCGCCCTTACCCGCGTCGTCCTTTCGGTCGGGCCCCATGGAATAAACCCGGAACCCCTTGGCCGAAGAAGCATCTGTCTTGTACTTATAATCCTGGCCCCACGGATCTTTGGGCATCTGCTCGAAACCCTTTCCTTTTCCTACCAAGGCCTGCAGTCCCTGGGACTCGGTCAACTGCACCCCGCCACTCTTCATCTCAAACATCCGTACTTGGGTGATGATCGCCTGCAAATCGCCACGCGTCCGCTGCTCCTTGGCAAACTCTAAATTTCCCGTGAGCATAAAAATAGCCGATCCCATCAGTACGGTGATGATGCCCACCACCAACATGATTTCGATCAAGGTGAACCCAGCCATCGTGGAAGAGTAAGGACGTTGTTTCATTCTGTCCGTAATCCTACGACTCCACCGCCGGAAGACAACCCCGTCCGCAACTGGGGACGCGGCTGGATCGCCGGCTCCATGGGCCGAGTCACGACTGGCGTCTCGTCACGGGGAGCCACCGCGGGGGCCACCGGAGAAATTGGCTTGTTCTCCACGGGCGGGCTTACTTTCACAAACACCACCTGAAGCCGAAGGTTTCGCAAGGTCATCCCCGCCGTTCCAGTCGCCGACTGCCAATCCACCTGATTTTCTCCCGAGCGTAAAAATCCCACCGGCACATAGGCCACCACTTTTCGCCACCCGCCATAATTCATCTCCTGCCCCATCTTCGCCTGACGGTATCCCGGATCATCTAAACCGGGCACCTCGGCCGCCAACCCACTCAACGCCCGCCCGTTCACCCCGATCACCGGTTCCTCCCCCGGAGCCATTCCCGCCACCTGCGCCTCTAGTCTTCCGTAGGCCGGTTGTCCCGCGATCGAAGCCAAGAACCGAACTGGATTCAAGGGATCGATCTTCACCGGGCCCGCATCCAACACCGCATCCATAACCGCGCCTTTGTCCTCATCCGAGGGAGCGCGCCGTCCATCGCCGTGCAGTTCCTCCGCCGGAAGAATTTTTCCCGCTGGCGTCAAATAGAGCCCAGGCGGGGCCGCCCAGCCAGCCGCCAGCACGAGCGGCTCCACCCAAACCAGCTCCACCCGTTCCAGCACCGGCACCGTGCCGGTCGATTCCACAATAATTTGTCCCGGCCCAACCAACGTGTCCCGGTCGAGTAGCAGAGTCCGTTGATGCAACGAGGCCGCACGCTCATACAAATTACCGCAAAGGGTCACCGCACGCCCTGGTCCCTGCCAGATCACGCGGGCAAAGCCGTCCGACGGCTCCCGGAAAACCAGAGTCAGTGCCAGCTTGGCCTCGCCTGCGGGGGGACGCACTTGGGCACGCCACGTGTACATGTTCAGCCCCGCTTGCGCATAAACCGGCCCGAACCATCCTGGAAACACTCCCCTAGGCGTTTGTACATCCCAGATCGCTGGCGGAATCGAGTACCCGGGTGGCGCCTCTGCAGTTCCAAGGGAAGCGGCCCAAAGGAGGGAGGAAAGCCACGCCAAGCGGGCGAGCCGGTTTTTCCATTTCTTCACGCCTCCCACCTTGGCAGGAAGAACGATTCCTTGGCGGGCAACTAGTCACCTTGCTCACCCCACCCGTCAACAACCCACGAACCAGCACGAATAAGTTGTTAGAGACTTTTTCGCATTCCCGACATTGCGTCAAAGATACTTGTGATGATCGAATAAACTACCATCCCGACAACCAAGGCGATGATGACAATGATCACCGGTTGAATGAGGGCCGTGATCCGCTGTATCTTGCGGTCCATATCTTTTTCAAAACGCGCACCGGCCTTGTCCAGCGCCTTGGCTAGCTCGCCCGTCTGCTCCCCCACCGCGACCAGATCGAGGAACATATCGGAGAATCCTCCGTCCTGACGCAAGGCCCGGCTGAGGGAATAGCCTTCTGAAATCTGCCCGGAGGCTTTCTCGAGCTTGATGCGGTAGTAGGAGTTCGGAGTGGCCTGGGTAACCAGTTGCATCGCCTGCAACAGCGTCACCCCGTTCGTCAGCAAATTCGCCAAGGTCTGACTGAACTGTGCGTAGAAGGAAGATTCGAGAACCGCTCCGGCCACTGGAATGCGCATCCGGGCCTGATCCCACCAGATCCGTCCCAACGGCTTTTGGATCCACTGCCAAAACCCGATACTGCCCAACACAATCATCACCACCACCAACCAACCCCAGTGCACCAAAAAATGGCTGGTCGCGAGGAGTAGCTTGGTTACCAGTGGCATCGTCTCCGGGGATTTACTGAAAAGTGTCTCCAACTGTGGCACCAGCACGACGACGAACAGCACCATCAGC
>CAIVGD010000332.1 GCA_903905395.1 uncultured Verrucomicrobiota bacterium | reverse complement strand
GAGTCGGTCAGCGTCTCCAGGGATAAGTGGGAATTCAGCTACCACGACAACACCGGTTATACCTTCATCAACCCCGAGAATTACGAAAATCTCACCTTGGCTCCCGAGCTTCTCGAAGACGCCAAGGAGTTTCTCTCCGAAAACATGGTCTGCGAAATTCTTTTCATCGAGGGTAAGGCTGTTTCGGTGGAGCCCCCCGCCAGCGCCATCCTGAAGGTCATCGAATCGCCCGAGGGAGTACGGGGCGATTCCGCCAACAATGTGATGAAAGTGGCCAAACTGGAGACCGGCCTCCAACTGCAAGTTCCACTGTTTATCAAGGAGGGCGAATTGATTCGCGTTGATACCCGGGAAAAGAAGTACATGGGCCGGGCGTAAAGCCTCCCCCAGTTGCTCGGTCAGAGTTCGCCTAAACGGGTGAATCCATTCGGGCTAATTGCCAAACGTAAGGTTTTTGACTCGCTCCGCTCCGCAGGCGTTGAGGACATCGATGACACGCTGGTATGGAGCCCTGTCGTTAGGTCGGATAATCACGGACTGCTCAGAAAAAACCTCCACTAGGGCTTTCAGTCGGCCACGGAGCTTGGGCATATCCCGGTCGTCCCGGCTATCCACGGGACTGTCGTTGAAGGTTACCACCCCCTCTGCACCGACCCGGATTGTCACGGGGGTTTTTGCCGTGCTGACGGCCATCGATGCGCCCGGAACTTGAACGCCGAGTTCCGCTTCCTTGACCTGCTTCCCAGCCATCACCATGAAAAAAAGGAGCAGGACGAACATCACGTCCAGCATGGGCGCAATTTGCAATCCATAATCACCTTCGCTTGATCCTCCTCCCGCCATAAATCAGCCTTTTCCCCCTTTGGTCGTAGCGAAAACCACATTCCCCACTCCCGCAACGGCCGCAGCTTTGAGGACCACTTTGGTTTTGTCCCAACCAAGATCTTTGTCCGCCCGGACCAACACGCGGTAGCTGGCGTTGGGATTGAGCTTTTTTAATGTGGCGTAATCTTGTTGGATCATCCGAGAGAGTGCCGCTTCCCCTAATCCGGTCTGGCCCCTCGCCTCCACCCCCCCAAGCCGGTTGATGTTGACGACCATCTGCCCCTCTCCTTTTTCCCGATCCTTTGCACTCTGCGCGTCCGGCAGGGTCAGGTCGGCCATCTGGCTTTTTATCTCGGTGGTCGTGGTCGCGGTAAAAAACATCAGAAGAACGAGAAGTACGTCCACCATCGGCGCCACCTGAAATTCCGGTTCTTCCTCACCCCCCGCGGTGTGAACGCTGAATTTTTTCCCGTGCCCGGACATGGCACGTGCTCCCGACCTTAGGCCCCAGCCGCCGGTGCTTCGCCGCCGCCGAGATAATCGCTCAGGCGATAACCGGTGAGTTGCTCAAAGGGAACATCCTCCAGCAGGAGATTGACCTCGGCGTCCACCGCCACCGAAACGGTCTGGATCCGGTTGCGGAAGACATAATAAAGCACGAAACCCGGAATCGCGACAAAGAGTCCGGCCCCCGTTGCGACCAGAACTTCGGAAATGTTGCCGGCCAATTTGCTCGGGTCGGCCGCGCCAGAAGATCCGAGGGTTTTGAACGCCTTGATCATACCCACGACGGTTCCGGTCAACCCGACCATGGGACTGACTACCCCGATGACGGACAGGTACTGGATGTTGGCCTTGATTCCGTTGAGCTCCTTCGCGGTTGTGTCCGCGATGGCTTTCTCCACAGCTTCACGCCCACGGCCCAGCCTTTCCAGCCCGGCTTGCACGATCCGGCTCAGATAACAGGAGTTGGCGGTGCAGACTTGATGAGCCAGTGGGTAATTTCCGGAAACAATGGCGTCTTTCAACTGGGCGAGTACGGCGGGCGGGGCCAGCCGGCCCATTCGGATTTTGATAAAACCCTCGATCGTAAAAGCCATGATCAAGATCGATGCGATGAGCAGGAGATACATAACCGTTCCGCCCCCGTGAAAAATCTGCCACACCGTCTGTTTTTTCTCGCCCTCTCCCTCCGCCGCCAACAACACCGGAGCCAACCAAAGCCAGGACAGGAAAAAAGCTGAGATTTTTGGGAAGCGGAATGGGTTCATGGGTTGAGAGAGTAAGGCAAAAACTCAGTCCGTGACGAGGTCTTTATTGGCCTTTCGCAACGCTTGGGCCTTTTGCTCCGCTCTTTCGCCTAGGGAGGGAGGATCGGGATAAAGCACGCCCACTCGCAAATAATCTTCCAAGGCTTTTTTAAATTCCCCTTTTCTTTCGTAGGCCCCGCCCCGCGCGAAATAGTACTCGGCCAAGGCCTCCCGATCCGCCTCGAGGGGACGCAGACCTTCCTTCAATTTCCCTTCCAGCCCCTGGAGTTGCTTCAGCAGGCCGTCCACATCCCGCCCTGAAGTCGCCTCCGCCAGACCCACTTCCGCCCGCAGCGCCGCCGGGCCGGTCGTATAAAACTTTTTCATTTTCCCGTAAAGACTCTCAGCCTCGGCCACCTTGCCCTGCGCCAGATAGGCTTGCCCCAATCCCCCCGCACACTCCAAAACCCACGGCGTGTCCACCCCCAGAAATTCGCCGACCGGCCCCTTCCACTTTGCCACCACCACGTCTAAATTACCCTCGGCGCGCGCCTTTCGGCCATCCGCCACTCCGGGTCGCTCGGCCAAACGAACTTCCGCCAGATCGGCTTGGCTGTAATTTAAAGTTCCTTTATCGAATTTAAAGGTCAGCGCCATGGACCCTTCGTCAAATTTTGTCGCCGCCCCTTCAATGACCTCCCCGCTTTTTAGACGAATTTGATCTTGCCCAGGGGATGAGTTCCACGCCACCGTCATGGTCAGTAGGAGAAAAGTCCAGAATCGAAGCATCCTTTGATTTTGCGCTTCCCTCCGACCCCCATGACAAGCCAAATATTACGATGATCACATTCCTTCACGATAAGCTAAAAGGCCTCCTCCTGATCCTTCTCGCCGTCATCGGCGTCTCTTTTATATTTTTCGGGACCTGGACCCCAAAGGGTGGGATGGATCCCGCCTCACAAATCATGGGAAAGATGGGAGGCAGAGACCTCTCCATGAACGAATTTGCGGTCGCCCAACACCAGGCCCTTCTGGAAATCACCCTGGAAACAGGCCGAATCCCTTCCTCCGAACAAAATCAACTCCTCAACCTTCAGACTTGGATCCGTCTCCTCCAGATCCAAGCCGCCGATGCCGCCCAACTCGACGCCCAGCCCGAACAGTTGGTCGAAGCCATCAAGGAAAACCCGCTTTTCCACAAGGACAAGCAGTACGACCCCGAGATTTTTCAACGTTTCTCCGCCAACTTCCTCTCTCCCCAGGGATTCAGCGGTGAGCGTTTCAACCAGGCGATCCTCAACGAAGTTCGCACCCGCACGCTTCTCTCCGCCCTAGCCTCCACCGCCGTCCTCCTTCCCAACGAGGCCGCCACACGACTCCAGCGCCTCTTCGGTCCGGTCGAGGCCCAGGTGGTGCGCTGGGATCCATCCAAAATCACCCCACCCGAACCTACCCAGCAGGATCTCGAGTCCTTCTACAAAACCAACGAAGCGGAATTCGCCATCGCCCCCCGCCGCACCGTGGAGGTTGTCGAGTTTTTGGCCAATGGCTCCACCGAGGATGCCCGTGCCAAAGCCGGGGAGATCGCTTTTGCTTTTACTTCCCAGTTTTTCAATCTGCCGGAAGGAAAGACCCGTCCTGATTTTTCTGCCGCCGCCGCGGTCGCCAAACTAGCCATCCGCAACCAAGGTCCCTTCACCACCGCAGATAAGCCATTCCCGGGTGAATCCGATCCACGTCTCACCGCCGCGGCCTTCGCCCTCAGTGCCGAGGAACCGGTCAGTGATTATCTCCCCTCAAAAAATGGCTACCTTGTCTTTCATCTTCGGGAAGATCAGCCCGGTCGCCAACGCCCGCTTTCCGAAGTCACCGCCGAGGTGCGCACACGCTGGCAGGAAGCGGCTCGTCTCCAACTGGCCGCCCAACAGGCTCAAGCCTTCGTCCAGCGCGCCAACGCCGCCCTCGCCACAGGCCAAAAGTTGGAAGACCTAGTCCAAGCGGCTGGCCTGACCATCACAAAAATCCCCGCCTTCACCCCCGCCGACGCCAAACCCCTCTCTTTCCCGGACGCGGACCGGATCCGTCAGGTCGTGACCCAGTTGGAACCCCGACGCCTTAGCTCTTTTCTCCGCACTACCACCGGACTGCTCGCCGTCTATCTTGTAAAACGAGATCCCGCGCCGGCCGAAATGGCCACCTCCACGCTCCCTAAAATCTCCACCCAGCTACTCAACCAGCGCCGCGGCCAGATCGTCCGCGATTGGTTGACCAGTCGCGCCACTCTTTCCGGCAACCAGCTCCCTCCCCAAGTTCTGTCGCAACTTCGGGGCTCGCCCTGATCCGGCGGCCGCCAGTTCCTGGCCCGCCGCCCATGGTCACCTTCACAAACCTAACCCGTGCCCCGGAAATTGGGGCGAACTCCTATCTCCTCCGCGCCGGTGACAGCTCCGTCATGCTCGATGCAGGCATGCACCCGCGCCGAGATGGATGGGACGCCACGCCTCTCCTCGATCAGATTCCAAAGGACTTGGAAGCCGTCCTCCTTTCCCACGCCCACCACGATCACATCGGAGCCCTTCCCCTCGTTACCCACGCTCATTCTGGCGCCAAGGTTTGGATGACCTCGGGCACCGCCGCGCTGGCCGAACCCCTGCTCCATAACTCGGTCAATGTCATGACCCGCCAGCGCCGGGAAAACGGCCGCATGGATTACCCCCTCTACACCCACCGCACTGTGGACGATTGCGCCGTCACTTGGGAAATCGCCCCCCTGAATCGTCCCTTCCGCATGGACTCCTCCAAACTCGAATTTGTTTTTCACGATGCCGGCCATGTCCTGGGTTCCGTCCTCACGGAAATTCGCGCGGAGAACCGCCGCGCCCTCTACACAGGCGATCTGAATTTGCAGCGCCAAACCCTCATGCTTCCCTGCCAACGCCCCGCCGGACCCTTCGACACCGTGATCATGGAAACCACCCGCGGAGCCCAACCCACCGTCCCTGGTCATGATCGCGCCTACTTTGAGGAAGAACTCCTCAGCGCGATTCGCGCCACCTTTGACCGAGGTGGAGCCGTCCTCATGCCCGTCTTCGCCATGGGAAAAACTCAAGAAGTACTCACCCTCCTACACCAAGCGCGACAATCTGGAAAAATTCCGCAGGCACCCATTTACATCGGCGGGTTAGGCCGCGTCATGACCGAAGTGTACGACCGCCAACGCTCCCTTGCCCCACGGCAACACGCGACACTCCGACTCATCCCCGAAGCCCAACCCGAAACGTTCGATCCACGCCGTCTCCCCACTCTCCGCCTGCGCGCAGGGCACATCTATCTCCTCAGCTCGGGCATGATGACCCCGAAAACGACCAGTCACACCATCGCCCGTCTTTTTTTTCCACGGGAACACGACTCCATCCTCTTTGTCGGCTACACCGAACCTTCTTCCCCCGCCGGACTTCTCCGGAAAGCTGGCCAAGGTGGAAGCGTGGAGTGGGGTGACCTCACCGCCCCCTTGCCCATCCGATGCGAGGTCCGCTACTTCGATCTCACCGCTCACGCCACCCGCGAGGATCTAGTCAGCTGGATCTGCGAGGATGTGAAGCCTTCACGCGTCATGCTCGTACACGGGGATCCCGACGCCCAAGAATGGTTTTCCACCACCCTCGCCCAAACTCGACCAGGCATGGAAATCGTCCAACCTCCACCCGGTCAACCCATCCCCCTGTTTCCCCAGCCAGCGTAAACCACTGCTTTGACAAGTCATACTGTATGATCTATACGTATGCTTATGCGCACCACTATTCTTGTGGATGATCATCTCGGGAAGGCTTTCCAGCAGGCCGCCCGAAAGAAGGGGATTAGCTTAAGTGCCTTTCTAATCCAGGCAGGCCGACTTTTTCTCGCCAAAGATAAGCCCCACTCGAAACCCTTCCACTTGGTGACTCACGGGGGCGCAGGCGTTCGACCGGGGGTTAATCTCGATAGAATTCGAGAGCAAGTCGTCCGCGACGATCAAACCACCTTCGGGTCAGCTCCTTGATTCTCTGCGATATCAATGTCCTGATCTACGCCCACCGCCGCGATGGGCACACCGATCACAAACAATTTGCCAATTGGTTGAGAAAATCCGTGGCGGGTCCCACCCACTTTGCTCTCTCCGAAACAGTTCTTTCGGGGTTTGTTCGGATTGTGACGAACCCCGCAATCTTTTTCGACCCCACCCCACTCGAAAAAGCTTTGGATTTTTGCCAAAATCTCCGCCTCAACCCTCACGCTGTGATTTTGGCTCCCGGCCATCAACATTGGACCATCTTTGCTGACCTTTGCCGAAAAATCGGCGCTCGCGGCAAGTTGGTGGCCGACGCTTGGCATGCCTCCCTCGCCATCGAACACGATTGCACCTGGATCTCCACAGATGGGGACTTCGCTCGTTTCCCAGGCTTGAATTGGAAACACCCCCTCACTCACACCTGACCGATCGATCATTTTAACTTCTTCCTTCTTCCACTTTTTTCCCGTTCCCTGCACTCTTTCAATATGTCCGCCCGCATCCTCAACGGCGAAGCCTTCGCCTCCCAGATCCATCTGACCACCGCCACCCGCGTTGCCGCCCTGCGAGATCGAGGCATCACCCTGGGCCTCGTCTTCATCCGAGTCGGCGAGGATCCCGCCTCCCGCGCCTACGTCTCGCGCAAGGAAACACGGGCCAAGGAAGTCGGAATTTCCAGCCGCACTCTCGTTCTCCCCGAATCCACCTCGCTTGCCGCCCTCCTCAAGGAAATCGACGCCCTCAACGCCGATCCAAAAGTCCACGGCATCCTCATCCAATCCCCGCTCCCTTCGGGCCTGCCCAACGACATCGTGTACGCCCGCGTATCCCCCGCCAAAGACGTCGATGGTTTCCATCCCGTCAATTTCGGCAAGCTCCTCATCGGCGATCCCACCGGTTTTCTTCCCTGCACACCAGCCGGAATTCTGGAAATACTCCGTCTTGGCCAAATCCCCACCGCCGGGAAGCACGCCGTCGTCGTTGGCCGCGGCCAGATCGTCGGACGACCCCTCGCCGTTCTCCTCGGCCGCAAATCGCCTGGGGCCGATTGCACCGTCACCGTCGCCCACTCCCGCACCCCTGACCTTCCCTCGATCACTCGACAAGCGGACATTCTCATCGGAGCACTGGGGCGTCCCCTCTTTCTCACCCAAGAGCACATTCGCCCCGGCGCCACCGTCATCGACGTGGGTGTGAATCGTATCCCCGACCCCTCCTCACCGCGCGGCTACCGCTTGGTCGGGGATATCGACTTCGCTTCCGTCCAATCCATCGCCGGAGCCATCACCCCGAATCCGGGTGGAGTCGGCCCCATGACCATCGCACTTCTTCTTTCCAATACCGTCCGCGCCGCCGAGGATGCGACACGATGAGCACCCGCCACGACGGCCGTTCCGCCTCAGATCTCCGGCCTTTGTCCTGCACTTGGGACATCGCCCCTCACGCCGTTGGCTCCGTCCTTCTTCGTTGCGGCAAGACCGAAGTCATCTGCACCGCCAGTGTCGATGAGGCCGTTCCCCGCTGGATGAAAGATCAGAACGTCCCCGGCGGTTGGCTCACCGCCGAATACTCCATGCTTCCCGCATCCACCCCGAGCAGGAAGTCCCGGGACTCCTCCCGTGGGAAGGTCGACGGACGATCCACCGAGATTCAACGCCTGCTCGGCCGTAGCCTCCGCGCCGTAGTCGATCTCACCGCCCTCGGACCCCGCAGTTTTTGGATCGATTGCGATGTCCTCGCCGCCGACGGGGGTACCCGCACCACCGCAATCACCGGAGCCTGCCTCGCTCTCCGCCGCGCCGTCGAACGCCTTCAGTCCGCCGGGCGCCTGACCGCCGACCCACTCCGCACCCCTGTGGCGGCCATCAGCGTCGGCTTGCTCAATGACCAGCCGATTCTGGATCTCGACTACCCGGAAGATCGGGATGCCCAGGTAGACATGAATGTTGTCATGACGGGTGCTGGCCGTCTGGTGGAAATACAGGCTGGGGGCGAGGAGCATGATTTTAGCCGCGAAGAGTTTCAATCCCTTCTCAACCTGGCGGAACAAGGCCTGCTTCAAGTCTTCGCCTTTCAGGAAGCTTCCTGGAAATCCCGGCCCGCCGCCGCTCCATTGCCCCAAAAACAGCTCTGATCAAGCTTGCTACAATCCCTCTCAACTGGCATTAAAGAACCCTTCTTTACACTCTATGCCGACAAAAACTAAGTCTCCGAAAACCAAAAAAACCCTTTTCCGTAAGGCCGAGAAGTACGTTTATTTCTTCGGGAGTGGCAAGGCTGATGGTAACGGCAAGATGAAGGCCCTCCTCGGTGGCAAAGGTGCCAACCTCGCCGAGATGACCCGAATCCGCCTCCCAGTCCCGGCGGGTTTCACCATCACCACAGGGGTCTGCACCTACTTTTACGACCATCACCGCACCTACCCCGCCGCACTGGAACGCCAGATCGACGAGGCCGTTATCAAAATCGAACACTCCATGGGGAAGAAACTCGGCGATCCAGTCAACCCCCTGCTCCTCGCCGTCCGCTCGGGTGCGCGCGATTCCATGCCGGGAATGATGGATACGATCCTCAACCTCGGCCTCAACGACAAAACCGTCCGCGCTCTGGCAGAACGTAGCCGCAACGAGCGCTTCGCGTACGACTGCTACCGTCGCTTCCTTCAGATGTACGGCGACGTCGTCATGGGCGTGCAGAAGCGTCCGGGCGAAGATCACGATCCATTCGAAGTCGTCATCGAAGAGCTCAAAAAGGAGCTCTACCCAAAAGATCCTCACATCGCCGATACCAAGCTCGATGCCGCCGCACTCCGCACCCTCACAGACCGGTTCCGGAAACTGATCCGCGAACGGACGGGAAAAGATTTCCCCGATGACCCCCGCGAGCAACTCCGTGGCTCCGTCGGCGCGGTCTTCGGATCTTGGAATAACGATCGCGCCATCGTTTACCGCCGCAAATACAACATCCCCCACGAATGGGGCACGGCCGTCAATGTGCAGGCCATGGTCTTCGGCAACACGGGCAACGACAGCGGATCGGGCGTCTCCTTCACCCGGGATCCCGCCACGGGAGAAAAAATCCTCTACGGCGAATTCCTTCTCAATGCCCAAGGCGAGGACGTCGTCGCAGGAGTGCGGACTCCGGAACCGGTCGCCCAACTCCAAGTCGAGATGCCCGAAGTTTACCGCCAGCTCCAGGATGTCCGTCACACCCTCGAAGGACACTTCCACGATATGCAGGATTTCGAGTTCACAGTCGAACAAGGCCGGCTCTTCATGCTCCAGACCCGCAATGGTAAACGCACGGGTTTTGCCGCCGTCCGCATCGCCGTGGAAATGGTGAAGGAAAAACTCATACAACCCGACGACGCCGTTCGCCGGATCCCCGCCGATTCCCTCAGTCAACTCCTCGCTCCAGTCTTCGATTCACGCGCGAGGAAAACCACCGAGGTAATCGCCCGCGGCCTGCCCGCCGGCCCGGGTGCCGCTTCTGGCCAGATCTACTTTCAAGCCAACGAGGCCGAGGCCGCCGCCCAAAAAGGCTCCAAGGTTCTCCTTGTCCGTATCGAAACCAGCCCCGAGGACATCCGTGGCATGCTCGCCGCCGAGGGCACCCTCACCGCACGCGGCGGTGTCTCCTCCCATGCCGCCCTCGTCGCCCGTCAAATGGGCAAAGTCTGCGTCTGCGGTGCTTCCGATCTGCATATCGACTACGCCGCCAACACCCTCACTGTTCGTGGAAAAGTTTTTCACAAAGGCGACTTTCTTTCCATCGATGGCACCACGGGCGAAATCTTCCCAGGCGAAGTGAAGACTTCCCCTTCCGACATCGTCCGTGTGCTCATCGACAAGGATCTGAAGGCCTCGGAAAGCCCGATCTACCGCGTCTTCGCCCAGCTCATGCAGTGGGCCGATCAACGCCGGAAACTCGAAGTCCGCGCCAACGCTGACCAACCAGATCAAGTCGCCCATGCGGTGGCTTTCGGAGCCCAAGGCGTCGGTCTCTGCCGGACGGAACATATGTTTTTCGAGGGCGACCGCATCGATCACGTTCGCGAAATGATCCTCGCCGAAAACTCCGACGAACGTGGGCGGGCTTTGGCCAAACTCCTTCCATCCCAACGCTCCGATTTCGTCGGCATCTTCAAGGCCCTCGGGGGACGTCCGGGAACCATCCGTCTCCTGGATCCGCCTCTGCACGAGTTTCTTCCCCACGACGACGAGGCACAACGGGATCTTGCCAATAAACTCGGCCTCTCCGTGGAGCGGGTCTCCCGCCGCGTCAAGGAACTCCACGAATTCAACCCCATGCTTGGCCATAGGGGTTGCCGCCTCGGCATTGTTTACCCGGAAATATCCGAGATGCAGGTCCGCGCAATCTTTGAAGCCACCTCCGAAGTCCAGGCCTCAGGCATCAAAGTCCGCCCTGAAATCATGATCCCGCTCGTCGGCTTCGCCAAAGAACTCGAGCTCCAGCTCGCACTCGTCCACCGCATCGCCGCCCTGGTCCAGAAGGAGCGCAACGTGAAACTTTCCTACTTGGTGGGCACGATGATCGAAGTGCCACGCGCCTGCGTGATCGCCGATGAAATTGCAAAATCCGCCCAGTTTTTCAGCTTTGGCACAAACGATCTGACCCAGACCGCCCTAGGCATGAGCCGAGACGACGCGGGTTCCTTCCTTGCCAGCTACCAGGAAGAGGAGATCGTCCGCCAAAATCCCTTCGCCGTACTCGATCAGCAGGGCGTCGGCAAGCTCATGGAGCTTGCTGTCAAACTCGGACGCAGCACCCGAAAAGACATCAAACTCGGCATCTGCGGCGAACACGGCGGTGATCCCGATTCTGTTAAATTCTGTCATCAGCTC
Organism: uncultured Verrucomicrobiota bacterium; assembly: GCA_903905395.1. Lineage (GTDB taxonomy): Bacteria > Verrucomicrobiota > Verrucomicrobiia > Methylacidiphilales > Verrucolacustridaceae > Verrucolacustris. The sequence goes on along the minus strand of CAIVGD010000332.1, from coordinate 16 downwards.
GGCCTCGCTTACGTCT
>CAIVGD010000331.1 GCA_903905395.1 uncultured Verrucomicrobiota bacterium | reverse complement strand
TTGAAAATTCATGGCGGATTCATCCTTATGCGCGGTTGAGGCGGAGGGGGTCGGTTACTCCTACGGACGGAAGCGGGTCTTGGAAAACATCAGCCTTCGATTGGAAGAAGGGGGAATGTTTTGCATTCTCGGACCGAACGGCAGTGGCAAGACCACCCTATTTACAATTATCTCCACCATCTTCGCCTTGCAGGAGGGGGAAATTTCCGTGGCGGGCCGCAGTCTGCGTCATTTTCCCACTCCCGTGCGCAAGAAGATCGGCGTGCTCTTCCAGAATCCGGCCGTGGATCTGAAACTGACCGTGCGGGAGAATCTCCGCTGTCACGGCAATCTCTATGGCTTGGACACCCATGATCTGGAAAAGCGCATCAATCGGAACCTCGAAGCTCTCGGCGTGGAGGATCGGGGGGCGGAGATGGTGGAAAGCCTCTCGGGCGGTCTGCGGCGCCGTGTGGAAATCGCAAAAGTCCTACTCACCCGTCCCAGTATTCTTCTAATGGACGAACCTACCACCGGACTGGATCCCGCCATCCGCTCCGAACTCTGGAGCATCATCTCCGGCATCCGCAGTTCCCGTAAACTCAGCGTGCTCTTCACCACCCATCTCCTCGAAGAGGCGGAACCGGCTAATGAAATTCTTTTACTAGACCAAGGGCGCTCAGTGGCTTCGGGAAAAGTTTCCGAACTTCGCTCCTCCTTGGGGAAGGAATATGTGCGGCTCGGAAGTTATCAACCCAAGAAACTCGCAAGTCGCATCCGCAAGGAGGGGGAGATCGATGTCACGGTGGAGCCCGCCTCCGTCAAAGTCGTTCCGCTCCGCGGATTGGCGGCTCCCTTGGCCATCAAACTCTGGCGCGCCTATGCAAAGGAAGTCACCTCGGTGACCCTTTGCCGTCCGACCCTGGAGGACCTCTTCCTGCAAAAAACCGGACGCCTCTGGTCGTCCACCCCTGGAGAGATTTAACCGATGATGATGCAAGCCGCCTACAGTCTCGCTCTCAGGGAAATCGTCCGTTTCCTTCGGCAGAAAAATCGGGTGATCGGTGCCCTCGCTACCCCTGTGCTTTTTTGGTTTCTCTTGGGGTCCGGGGTCGGTCGTTCCCTCGTGGCGCCCGGCGTTCGGGAGCGCGCCGACTACTTGACTTACTTTTTCCCAGGGATCGTTTTGTTGATCATTCTTTTTACCGCTATTTTTTCCACAGTTTCTGTCATTGAGGATCGGCGGGAAGGATTTCTTCAGGGGGTGCTGGTGGCTCCGGATGGTCGATCGGCCATCCTCTTTGGAAAATTAATCGGTGGGACCTTGTTGGCCGTATTTCAGGCGCTCATCGTCGTCCTGATTGCCCCTTACGCCGATTACCACCCCGATGCCCGGGTTCTATTTTATCTTGTGGCGATGGTTTCGCTCCTCGCCGTGGGGCTCACCGCCCTTGGATTTCTCATCGCCTGGCCGATGGATTCCACCCAGGGATTCCACGCTCTCATTAACCTCTTTTTCGTCCCTCTCTGGTTTCTCAGCGGTGCGCTCTTTCCGGTCGCTGGTGCAGCCGAGTGGGTTCGCACCCTCATGCGATTCAATCCTTTGAGCTACGGCCACGAGGCCCTCCAAGGTTTGCTCACCACCCGACCCGGGATGCCCCTCCCAGTGGATCTTTCCCACGATTTCTCCATCGTTTTCACGGCGACCCTTCTGCTTGTCATAGCCTGCGCCCTGCAGGTCAGCCGGCGTTCGTGACCTCCCGCGGTCCCGGCGCCGCCGGGTCCGCCTCCCGCCCACCCCCTCTCTACCCAACGCCTCAAGAATATGGGGTCTGACCCTACGTCTGATCCCACCTCTGTCCCGGGGTCTGACCCCAAACTTGTGAGCACTTGCAACTCGTTCTCAATACGGCAAAGTTCCTCTGTGAAGATGATAAAAAGCCAGCCGGCTGAGACCTCTCTCAACCTGACTCAGGTGGGGTCGGGGGACGAAGTTCGGGTTCGCCGATTGGAGTGCGCCCACGGCACTTGCCAGCGACTGCGGGAAATGGGTTTTTGTGAAAACGCCCTCGTGAAGAAAATCCGGGGCGGAGCCCATCTCGTTTGCTGGGTCTGCGGCACCCGCGTAGCACTAAGCGCGCGCCTCGCAAAACAAATCCTGGTCGAGCACGTGGACGGAAAATCCTGAAACACGAACCTTGCGGGGAAGTGACCCCGTTTTTCCGATGAGCCAAGATTCGCCCAAACGCTGGATCGCCGTCGTCGGTAATCCGAATGCCGGGAAAAGCACCCTCTTCAACGCATTGACCGGCCTGCGTCAGCGCGTAGGCAACTATCCCGGCGTGACAGTGGAAAAACACACCGGGACGGCCTACACCCTGCACGGCGAGCCGATCGAACTCATCGATCTTCCCGGGATGTACAGCCTTTCGGCCCGTTCGCCCGACGAGGAGATCGCGATGAAAGTTTTGCGTGGCGAATCCACGGGCCTGCCGAAACCCGATGCCGTTCTTTGTGTGGTTGATGCCAGTAATCTAGAACGAAATCTTTTTCTAGTGACTCAGGTGATGGAACTGGGCCTCCCCGTTCTCGTGGCGCTGAACATGGTGGACATGGCCGAAGCGCGAGGCATTCGCCTCCATCCTGAACAACTCAGCCAAAAACTCGGCGTGCAATTCATTCCAACCCAGGCCCACCGCGGCAAGGGTTTGGTGGAGTTGCGGGCCGCCCTAGGCCAACGACTACCCGGCCCGGGACCAAGGCAGTGGACCATGCCACCGCCCCTCGCGGCGGCCGTGGGCCAGATCTCGGCGGTTTGGCGGGAAGCCCAGCCCGCGGAACTCCGAGCCGAGGGCAAAGCGCTCGAACTCTTAGCGGGATCGGACGAGGGACCGGACGGAGCGAGAAAGCTGGCGATGGCGTGGCGGGAAAGATTTCGTAAAGAGGAGTATGACTGGTCGGCTGCGGTGGTCCACGCCCGCTACGCCTATCTGAAGCAAGTGCTGGGAGAGGCTGGGATCGGGAGCGGAAAAATGGTGGGAAGTTGGACCGACTG
>CAIVGD010000330.1 GCA_903905395.1 uncultured Verrucomicrobiota bacterium | reverse complement strand
TCGGTTTTTCCTGCCATGACGGAGCGCTGGTCGAGTGCCTGAAATCGGCGGCGGAGGGCGGATTCGTAGATGCGATCATGCTCAAATACACGCCGTTTTTCACGCCGGGCGACGAGTTCGACAAAGCGGTCGCGGCCTGTCACAAGGCGGGGATCGGCTTGGTGGCAATGAAGACAATGCGGAGCGCTGGCGAGGTGCCCGCCCGGATTCCGGAGTTTGACAAACTCGGACTCACAACGAATCAGGCGCTGCTGCAAGCGGTCTTCAGTGATCAGCGGATTTCGGCCGTCTGCTCGATGATCAACAATGTCGGCGAGATGGAGGCCAATACCGCCGCCGCCCGCGAATTCAAGGGCCCACTCAAACTCGCCGATGTCAGGGTGCTGAAGGAAACCGTTCTCGCCCACCGCCGGACGATGTGCCCGGGCTGTCCTTCCTGCGATGCCTTTTCGGCCGCCACCGGGTTCGCGTTTTTGGATATTTCACGATACGTCACCTACTACGAGCAGGACGGAAATCTCGACGCAAAAGATCTTTACCGCGCGCTCTCCTCGGCCGATCGCGACCACTCACAGGTCGATCTTGCGGCTTTGCGCGACGGTTGCTCCTTCGGGACCGACTATCCGAAAATCATTCGACTGGCCGAACGCTACTTTGCCTGATCGTGTAGCGAGGCTCCCAGCAGATGGCCGGCTTTTCACAAAAACCCATCCGGCCACATCCGGGAAAAAAAGAGTTCAAACGCACGCAGGTCTCCGCGCGAGAGCGCATCACGAGCCTTTTGATTGTCGTCCTGCTCGCTGTCATCGGCATTGCAGTTTGGATCCAAGGCCGGAATTTTGACCCCGGTCTCTACAGCCTTCGCCCGGATGCCCCGAAATCCAAGCGGGCTGTTGTTCCCACACCCGCACTGCCAGAACCCACCGGAGCAGTGAAGGGCTACGAGGAAAGTTCAACTCCTGTGGGAGTCACCGATTCGAAAAGGTATCCCATTGAAATCTCTGGAGTGAAACCGATGGGCGACACGGAATTTTATTCGCCGGATACGCTTTACGAGAAAATTGACGGAAGAGCTCCGGCCTACATCGACTTTCATTTCCAGCAACTTCGCAGTCGTTCGTTTTCACTGCCGGTCAGTAGTGGCAGTTTTGTGGACGTTTACGAGTATCGCATGGATTCGCCGGTGAATGCCTTCGGGATCTTCGCGCTCGAGCGCGACCCTGCAGGCAGGCCCTTGGACTTCGCGCCTGACGGATATTCGGGGGATATGGGGTTCTTTTTCCGGCGGGGCAATTGTTATGTGCAAATAATTGCGTCCGACCAAAAACCGGAAACTCTGACATTGGCAACATCGGTCGCCAGGCAGGTCGCCCAAATTATTCCGGCCAACGATACCGGTCTGGAGGCGCGCCGCCGCCTGCCTGCGCAGGGGATAGTCTTGGGGAGTATCTCCTATATCCAAGACAATGCGCAGGGCCAGGCGTTCTTTAAAAATGTCTTTCAAGCCGACTACACCTTCGAAGGAAAAAAGATCTCCTTTTTTCTCATGGTCACCACCTCGGAAGCTGCTGCAAATGCTTGGTCGGCGTATCTAGAATTCAGCGGGCGCTACGGAGGCAGAGCCGAAATCCTGCCGGATGTCGCCGGCGCGAAAGTTTTTCAGGCCAAGAATTTCGGGAAATGGAAAGTCATCTACCAGCGCAAAGGCGAGATCGGCGGAGTCATCGACGCGGAAGATCCGGTTGTCGCACGCGCATTTCTGGGCAAAATGTTGGGTGAAAGCCTCCGCTAACTCGCTCCGCGCCGTGAAAAACCCACCACAAATCGAAGGCACCTGGCAGATCAGCCGCCGGGAATTTCTCCTGCGCGCTGGGGCAGCTGGCGCGCTGATCGCCGGATCCGGCCTCGGCGGACTGGCCATGTGGCAGCGCAGGCATTTTGTGCCAGGATTTCAGGAGCTAGAGGGATTTCATCTTCCCAGCTTTTCCATGGCTCCCGACAAGCTTCTCCCGGAGTTGGCGATTGCTCATGGTGCCGAACACGAGCAAGTGATCAGGGCGGCCATTGGAGCTTTGGGCGGCATGGGGCGCTTCATCAGCAAAGGCGATGTTGTCGTGATCAAGCCGAATGTCGCATTTGACCGTCCGCCGGCTCTCGCTGCAACGACCCATCCAGATGCGTTGCGCGCGGTCGCCCGGCTGGTGCTTGAGGCTGGGGCCGCGAAGGTGCTTGTTGCCGATAATCCCATCAACAGCCCTGCCGGATGTTACCTGAAGAGCGGTCTTCTCGCCGTCGCCGACGAACTCCATCTCGATCTGGTCTATCCGGAAACCAACTCGTTTGCGCCGATCCAGATGGACGGCGAGATCCTTCGGCACTGGTCGTTTTTTGAGGCTCCTTTCAAGCATGCCACCAAGGTCATCGGGCTTGCGCCCTGCAAGGATCACAACCTTTGCCACGCCTCGATGACGATGAAGAACTGGTATGGTCTTCTCGGCGGGCAGAGGAATCAATTTCACCAGCACATTCACAGCATCGTTTCGGATTTCGCATTGATGATGAAACCCACGCTCGTGATTCTCGACGGCATGAATGTCCTCATAAAAAACGGGCCGACGGGTGGACGGCTCTCCGACGTGAAGCCGATGGGCACAGTCGTCGCAGGCACCGACATGGTCGCTGTGGACAGTTACGGCTACACCCACCTCCTTGAGCGTGACATCGCCGAGCTGACTTACATCCACAAAGCCAACGATCGCGGGCTCGGAAACATGAACTGGAAGCAGACGCGTTACAGGGAAGTTCATGCATGAAAATCCGAACCGCACGCCGCATCTCCCAGGTTTTCTTTTTCTCCCTTTTCACGTTCTTCGTCGTCGTGACCGATCTCCGCTATCTGGGCGGCTATCCGGTCTCTCTCTTCCTCGAGCTCGATCCGCTGGTAGCTTTCGCTACGGCGATCACCACTCACACGATTTACAAAGGTCTGCTCTGGAGCCTGCTCCTAATCATCCCGACGGTGCTGTTCGGGCGCGTGTTCTGCAACTGGATCTGCCCCTATGGCATCCTGCACCATTTCATCGGATGGGTTTTTGGCAAAGGCCGCGCCGCAGATCCGGTGCGCATTGAGTCGAACCGCTATCGCAAAATCTATCAGATCAAATACATCATTCTCATCGCCATGATCGTGGCGGCGATCTTCGGCAGTTTGCAGATCGGGTTGCTTGATCCCATCTGCCTGTTCTACCGCTCGATGAGCACGGCCATACTCCCGGCGATCAATCTTGCGATGCCTTCAAGCATTTATGTGCGCCAATACTTCCATACGGGCGCCTGGGTTATCGGGTTTCTCCTTTTCCTGCTTGTGGGCATGAATGTCATTATCCCACGGTTTTTCTGTCGGGTCATCTGTCCGCTGGGGGCTTTTCTCGGAGCGCTCGCCCCTGCCGCGCTCTGGCGCATCGAGCGCAATCCCACCAAATGCGTGGATTGCGACCTGTGTTTGAAGAACTGCGAGGGGGCCTCGGATCCCCATACCCAACTCCGCAAGAGCGAGTGTTTTGTCTGCTTTAACTGCATCGAAGACTGCCCGGAAGATGCTCTCTCCTTTAAATTCATGCCACCGCTCCAGCATGAGGTCACGGCTCCGGTTGTTCCCGCGCGTCGCGCATTCCTTGGACTTCTCCTCGGCGGGGCATTTTTCGGATTCGGACGCTCGTCGGGCGACTCGGATCGAAACTACAGCAAAAAGGTGATCCGCCCGCCTGGTTCG
>CAIVGD010000329.1 GCA_903905395.1 uncultured Verrucomicrobiota bacterium | reverse complement strand
CGACGTGGACGATTCACACAACGCACTCGCACCTTCGCGCCGTGCGCCGTCTCTACGAGTTCCTGGATGACCAGGGCAAAATCCTGATGAATCCGGCGGTCGGTATTCGCATGCCGAAACTCGAACGGACGCTGCCGCGCAACGTTCTGACCCGTTCCGAGATGCGGAAACTTCTCGATGCGCCGGACACGTCCCTGCCGGCCGGTGTCCGGGACCGGGCCATGCTGGAAGTCTTCTACTCCACCGGGATCCGGCTGGCGGAGCTCTGTCACCTGACCATCCACGATGCGGACTTGCTCAACGGGTATCTGCGCGTCAACTGTGGCAAGGGCTGCAAAGACCGCGTGGTTCCGCTGGGCAGGAAGGCGCGGGACTACGTCAATGAATACATGCGCCACGTGCGCGGCATCCTCACCCGTAAGACCCGCGACGAGCGGGCCCTTTTCGTGGGCGCGCGGCACGGCGGCGGCCTCAGCACCACCCGGGTCAACCAGATCGTGCGGCACTACGCTAGGCGGGCGGGCATCCGCAAAAAAGTCTCACCGCACGTGTTCCGGCACACATGCGCCACGCACCTGCTCGAAGGCGGCGCGGACATCTCCCAGGTACAGCGGTTGCTCGGACACGTGCTGATTAACACGACGCAGATTTATACCCGCGTGGCCCAGCCGGAAATCAAGCGGACCCACAAAAAGACCCATCCGCGCGAGAAGGACAGGGAGGCCTGAACCGATGGAACTTCCCGAGTTAATCGACTCGTTCGCCAAGCACCTGGCCGCGCTCAATCGCGCGCCGAAGACGATCCGGCAATATGTCCAGTGGGTGCAGCGGTTCTTCGACTTCGCCGGGACGATCGGCATCAAGACGCCGGCGGAGATCACGTCCGCGCACTTGCTCGCGTACCAGAAGCACCTGGCCGACCTGGTGAACAAGAAGGGCCGCATCAGCAGCATCAAGGTCCAGAATCATCACTTGATCGGCATCGTGATGTTTTTGCGCTATCTGTGCGTCGAAGGCATCCTGGCCCACAATCCGGCGCAGCACGTGCAATATGCCAAGACGCCGGAACGACTGCCGCGCGACATCCTCAGCATCGCCGAGGTCCGGAAGATGCTTCGCGCGCCGGACGTGCGCACCGTCATGGGCTACCGCGATCGGGTTATCATGGAAGTCCTTTACTCGACCGGCATCCGCAAGCAGGAGTTGCTCAATCTGACCGTGGACGACGTCAACCTGGAATCCGGCATCCTCACGATCCGCCAGGGCAAGGGCGGAAAAGATCGCGTGGTGCCGCTCGGGCGGATCGCCGCCAAGTGCCTGGAGACCTACGTCAACGGCATCCGGCCCACGCTCTTGCAGATCGCCACGCTCGACCGCCAACCGGGGCAGAAGACCATCTTCCTGAGTCTGCGCGGCGGACCCTTGAGCAAGAACGCCCTGGCCGAGCGCATCGAGCGCTACCGCCGCCTGGCCGGCATCGCGCACCCGGTCACGCCGCACACGTTTCGTCACTCGTGCGCCACCCACATGATCCGCAACCGGGCCAACATCCGCCACGTCCAGGAGCTGCTGGGCCACGTGAACTTGAACACCACCCAGCAGTACCTGCATCTCACCATCACCGATCTGAAAGAGGCGCATCACCGCTTCCATCCCCGCGAAAAGGACGCCTGAAAAGTCCGTTATTTCGATTGGCTTTCCCCTGCCGGTCTGGTAATCTTTTTTCGTTAACTGACGTTCTTTGACAAGCTGCCGCGCAAGCCGCCAACCTGCGCAATGGGATAATACGCTGGTATGACCCCGTTACCGCGCGTTGGCTCTCCAATGACCCCATCGGTATCTCAGGAGGGTTGAATCAGTATGTGTTCTGCGCCAATAATCCGGTGAATTGGGTTGATCCCACTGGGCTATTCAACATTTGGGGTGGTTGGGCTACATGGGGCAGTTGGAGTTCGGACTGGCATTGGTACGACGCAATGAATCCCTTCCACGAATCGTCAGGATTGTGGGGAGACAACGGAGGTTTCATGGGAATGTCCGAAGGCGCTGCCGCCACCCTTGATGGAATTATTCCATTCTGGGATCCGTTCGAGATCGCCTATACTGATGAGTGCGGCAACTTCAAGGATGGAACCTACTGGAGTCGAGAATTTGGGGCATTCTCGCGTGATGTTTATTTATTGACACTTGGTTTGCGAGGGACATCGAATTCAGGGTTGCTTAATAACAACCGCTATCTTCGGATCGGTCCAGGCAGGTGGGGCAAAGATATGGTGCCGCGTATTTCAATTGGGAATGGGCCTCCAAGTTGGTGGAATCATTGGCGCCTTTGAAATATGAGCATTTCTTCGACAGAAAGTTACGATGCAAGGCTTGGACAGGATTTTAGAATCAATGCTCCTATAGGGACGTTTTCCAGCTTGGAGCATCACCTTTACGTGCTCGATAATGCAGGCAACCTGGATTGGGCAATGGGTGTTAGTCTATTAAAAGCGTGTATCCTGAAAACATCGAAACTTGGCTTTTTTACTGTTGCTCTCTGGGTGCCTGGTGCAAAAAAACTTGCGACAAGAATCAAACAAGAGTTTCAAGTGGCGTCGGAGTTTGGTGGAAGCCTCTGTGGT
>CAIVGD010000328.1 GCA_903905395.1 uncultured Verrucomicrobiota bacterium | reverse complement strand
ATGCTCGCAGCATGCTGCGAGCATGCTCTGAGCACGGTTTACCTGATTTTCCATGTCCCACTTTCAGGATCGGGTTGCAGGCGAATCGCCCCGCTCTCTCTTAACTTCACCAACTCGATTCCCATCACCCACGCCGCCCGATCGAAATCCACCGATAACGAGGGATCGTCCTCCATCACTTTGGATGAGCGGATCACAATTTTCGGTTGGATCGCCTCCAGCCACTCCTCAGTCAGGTTCATCTCCCCATATTTCGGCGGACCTTGCACCAGCACTCCCGCCGCCAGCTCCTCCCCATGCACCCGCACCAACTCCCGCTCCACCTCCCCGGAAATCGCCCCAGCCCACAGCAACCTCGACTTCCCACAACTCAGTAAAATAACGATCCCATTCTCCTCGGCCTGACCTCCCTCCACCGCCGGTGGCCAAAGAATCTCCCCCGTCCAATCTTTCCCCAACTTCACCTGATCGCCCACTCTCCAAAACCGTCGACCCATCCCGGTTTTCGCCATTTCCTCCCTCCATTTTTTCAGAGTCCCGCTTTTCCCACCCAGACCCGACTCCGCCCACCACCCCACCGGCATCGCCTTGATCAACTCCTCAGCGGCACCCGCCCGGTTCGACAATCCAGCCGCCAAAATAACTCCCTCCAGCCGATTCACACCCTGCCAGTTTAAAAATGGGCGTAGCGAATTGACCCAGACTGTTCTCGAACCCGGCTCGACCAACCATCGGCCCCCCTCACCCGAAATAATGGTGGGAGTCGCCGCATCCACGGAGAGAATCTGCACCGCTGGCCCACGTTCAAACCAAGCCTGCGGATCAGCGGCCGCAAAATGACCCCCCGGCCATGTCGCCATCCACCCCAGCACCGCCGCCAACAAATGCACCAACCTGGCGTTCACTAAATTCACCCAAACCGCTACCGCTCCACCGGCAATCGGTGCCACGAGCGAAGAAACCGCCGCCAACACCGTCACCCCGCCCGCCACCGGAGCCGCCACCACGTTAGCCGCCAATGCCACCGGGGTGATCTGGTGAAAAAGAAGCATTCCCGGCACAAGCGATCCCACCCATGCGGCCGCCGAAGCCGCAGTCACCGTGGCCGTGGACACCCAAATTCTCTGCCACACCCGCCGCCACGGCGCCACCAATCGCGCCGGAATCCATAGATCCGGCCGCCCCCAGCCGATCAACCTCGCCTGAAATGGCCCCGCCATCGCCATCAACCCCGCAACCACTAGAAAGGAAAGTTGAAAGCCGCTATCCCCCACTTGCCGCGGATCCCAGATCAAGAGCGCGAGGAGAGCCGCCCCCAGCCAGTTCGCCGGATCCATCGGCCGACCTAGTATCCATCCTAGATATAAAACCGAAGTCATGACGAAAGCCCGGGCCGCGCTCGCTTGCATCCCTGTCGCCAGACAAAAGAGAAAAACCAGCGGCAGGGTGGCCCACGCCCATCTCCATTTCACCGCACCCGTCAGAGCCAGAATCCATAACAGCATCCCCGCCACCACCGCCAGATTCTGCCCGCTCACCGCAAACAGATGCAACGTGCCCGTCGCACGGAACGCCTCCCGCAAATCCTCCCCCACCCCATCGCGATAACCAAAAAGCATTCCCGCGATCAACCCCGATGCCTCAGGATCATTTTCCAATCCCAGCGCCGTGGCCTTCAGCATGTGCGCCCGTAGCCCCGCCGCCATTCTCGCCCACCAGGCTCGCTCCGTTCGGCCCGTGTCCTCAAAGTTATCGAGTCGGACTCGCAAAACATAATCCAATCCCCTCGAATGAAGATGCCTGATCCGGTTGAACTCACCCGGATTTTTCGGTTCTTCCGGAAGAGCCAGAGAACCCACCACACGGACTATCTCCCCCACTTGCACAATCGTGGCCGGCGCCGGGTCCACTCGTAACAAAACCCTGCCTCGGGTTCGTTCCCAACCCGCTTCGGACGCGATTGAAGTCACCTCCAACTCCGTCTCCATCGCCTTACCCCCATTCTCCCACGTCCTTTCCGCAGGCAACTCGGCCACCCAACCTTCCAATCTCGCCGTCCCTCCTTCCTCCCCTGCCCGTGCGCAGAGCGAGTCCGCCGCCGGGGCAAATGCCCGCGCCCCCGCGTAAAGGGCAAATAGTGCGAAAACAAAAATCCAGATTCCCGGAGTCCGCCATTTTTTCGGCCCCCACCAGGCCCAGATTGCGGCGAGCAAAGCGGCGGCGGTCCAAGCACTGGGTCGAGGATCCATCGTCAACCCCAGCACCGTTCCCACCAACCCCGCAATCGCCACGGGAAACAAAGGCCGACGCAT
>CAIVGD010000327.1 GCA_903905395.1 uncultured Verrucomicrobiota bacterium | reverse complement strand
GAGCATCGTGTGACAGAAACGACGCTGGAAGAATTAACCAAACTTGCGGCCAACCTGCCGCTGAACCGCGATCATGCGATCCTTCACGAACTTCTTCGTGGGTATTCGCTCGATCGAGGGGTTGCTTCGCCGAACCCACTCGGAGTGCACACGGAACAGATTGAGGCGCACTACCACTTGGTCACGGGCAAGCGGACGCGTTTGCAGACAGCGGTGCAGTGTGTCGCGGATCAAAAGATCCGGGTCAAGGGCTGTACCTTCTCCGGCTACGCATCGGGATTGGCGGTGTTGGGAGAAGAATCCAGAAAACGGGGTACCATGGTGGTGGATTTAGGCGCGGGAGTAACCGACGTTGCGGTTTGGCGGGATGGCGCGGTGGTGCATTCGGTGGTGCACGGTGTTGGCGGAGACCACCTCAGCCAAGATTTGTCCATTGGACTGGAGATTCCGTACGCGCGGGCGGAGAAACTCAAAAAGGAGATGGGATCGGTGATCAGTGAAACTGAGGAGAAGGATGAAAAAATTTCCTTAGCACGGGAGGTTAGTTTCGATGGGCGGTGTTTCTACAAGGAGGCGATGGTTCAAATACTACAGGCGAGGATGGCCGAGACTCTCACGATCATCCGGGATGATCTCGAGGAGCAAAACCTTTGGGGGGCGGTGGAGACCGAGGTAGTCATCACCGGTGGCGGGGCTCGGCTTCGGGGGTTGACGAGGCTTGCCTCGGAAATTCTGCCGCGGCCAGTGCGGATCGGACGAGCCCGGGATTTTCTTGGTGAACAGAGCGATTTGGAACGGCCGGAGTTCTCCACAGTGCTGGGGACTTTGAAGTACGCGGCCGAAAACGAGAGAAGAGAAGCAGGTCAGCCCCAAGGTTGGAGAAAAATCCAGAAGTCCTTTGGACGGATGGTCTCGGCGATGCGGTTTTTGGCGTAAGAAAGGGAATTCTCAAAAATGAAAACAACACCTCTGGAACAACATAAAGTCGCGATCCTCGCGATCGGCGGAACGGGAGCCGCCGTGCTCGATAACTTGGCCGTTGGCTGCGAGGGGGAACACCGCACCATCTGCATCGATACGGATGCTCTCGCCTTACGTGGAACGGTGGCTGCCAAGAAGATACTTGTCGCTCCAGAACGAGTTCACGGTCTTGGGACTGGTGGGGAAGCCGAACTCCTGGAAGGTTTGAGCCTGGAGGAAGGGGATAGCTTGGATCCGATCCTCGATGGAATCAGCACCGCCATGGTCGTTCTCTCCGTCAGTGGTGGAACAGGATCGGCGTTGGCTCCGAGTCTGGTGAAGCGGTTGAAAACTCAAAAAGCGGAAGTTGTGGTGCTGGCGGTGACGCCATTCGGATTTGAGGGGGGGCGGCGTCGGGATCGGGCTACCCGTTGCCTTCATGAACTCAGGAAGGTGGCCGATGTGGTGCTCGTCTTTAGTAATGATCGGCTTTTGGAAACTTCCATGGCCAAGGATTTGCGTGAGGCCCAACGATCCCTCGACAGGGCAGTGGCCCGCACGATTCATGGGTTGGCGCATGTGATGGAGAAGGATGGATTGGTTCATCTTGGGGTGGCGGAGTTAAAAGAGGCGGTGGGCACCGGGATGGATGCCATCAGTCTCCTAGAGAATGCGTGGACCGGCGTGGCTGAGGCTTCGGGCGAAGGTCGGGAGGAAGCGGTGATCGAGGCGGTTTGCGAAGATATTCTGCTGGAGGACGGACGCGCATGGAAAGATGGGAACCGGATCTTGGTGAGTGTGATCACTGGACCGGATACTTCCCTGAATGATTTCCACGGATTACTGGAAAAGCTGCGGGCGAGATTACCTGTGGATCTGCCCATTTCGGCTGGGGCGGCGGTCGATCCTGAACGGTCGGAATCGATTGGGTTGACTCTGCTCGTGACCCGCCGTGGGGAGGGGAGCGTGATTCCGAAAGTGGAAGAGGCGCAAAGTGAAGATGCTTCCGAACCGGAGACGGGGAAGTCAAAAAGAAAGAGGCGTTTTGTTGCGGCTCAGACCGAGCTGGAGTTCGATCGGACACCAGCCCGGTTTGTGAGATCTTCTCCAAGTGTACGCGGGTCGGAGGATCTGGATCGTCCTACGTTTCAAAGGAGGGGGATTAAGCTGAGAGTGTAGGAGCTTTAAAAGCTAGGGCTTGGCATTGGGGGGCTTTCCGTTGACATTCAGTAACAACCCGTGACGAAAAACATTCCTATTTGTCTCTTTCTGTTTCTAGTATTTTTTTCTTCGGGGCAGACGCAGGAAGCCACTCCAGTTGCTCCAGTCAAACCCACTTTTCAACTTGGGATCGATGTGTTGGCGGATCGAGGGTTTCGTGAGCTGAAAGGAAAAAAGATCGGGTTGGTAACCAACCCCTCCGGTGTGGATGGGAGGGGGACGCCGACTTGGCAAAGATTGCGAGAGGCTTTGGGAGCAAATTTGGTGGCTCTCTATGGACCGGAACATGGAGTTTTTGGAATGGTTGGGGCGGGAAAGAATGTCTCCGGTGAAAAACACGGGGTGGATTTGAATCACGACGGGAAGATATCGAAGAATGAGGAGACAGGACTAAAAGTGTTTTCGCTTTATGGGGATACTCGGAAACCGACTCAAAAGATGTTGGAGGGGGTGGATGCGATCGTTTACGACCTGCAGGACGTTGGGTGTCGTTCCTACACTTTCATCAGCACGCTGGGGCTCGTCATGGAGGCGGCTCAGGAGAAGGGAATTGAGGTGATCGTTCTGGATCGGCCAAATCCGCTGGGAGCTTTTCGAGTGGAGGGACCCAGACCCGCTGGCGAAATGGTGGTCACCTCCTTCATTGGGCAGTACGACATTCCTTACGTGTACGGGTTGACGATCGGGGAGTTGGCTAAATGGATCAACAAGGTGCATTTGCAGCGTCCGTGCCGATTGACGGTGGTGCCGATGAAAGGATGGATCCAACAGATGACCTGGGAGGACACGGGGCTGAAGTGGGTGGCCACTTCTCCGAACATTCCGAGGGTGGAAGCGACGCGGGGGTATGTGGCGACGGGTTTCTTCGGGGAGTTGGGGGTGAGCAATGGGGCGAATCCCACAGGTGTTTCGACGAAGGCTTTGGATGGGGCGGTGGTTTACCCGTTTGATATCATCGCACTGGAGAATGTGGATGCGGAAGAGTTTTGCCGGAGTTTGACGGCCTGGGGGTTTAACGGGATGAAGTTCACACCGTTCCGTTTCCATCCGATCGGCAAATATCATTCCGTGGTCATGTCTGGCGCGAAGGTCGTTATTGATCCGAAAGCTCCATGTAACCTGACGGCGTTGAACATTGCCGGGCTGGAGATATTGCGACGTATGCTGCCTAAGAAGAATTTTTTTTCCGATGCTGAGAACACGCTGATGTTTGATAAGTTGAATCGGACGAGGGCGACGAGGAAGGCGGTGGAGGCCGGAACATCGGCACGGCAGATCGTAGCTTCATGGGAGCTCGGAGTGGCGAAATGGCGGGAAGAGAGAAAACCGTATCTGATCTATCCAGAGAGTGCGGAAGCGGCTCGCCCGAAACTGGTGGTGCCGGCGGGCAGATTAAAGCCCTGAGGTGCGGTCCCGACCTCTGACCCCAAATGGGGGGCGGGGGGGGCTGTGATAAAGTGCTTACGTTAAAGTAGTTAAGCCCATTTTGACTTCTGACCTAGAACTCTAACTCGGATTACAAAAGTACAACCATTTTCGACCATCACGATGGTGTGATGGGTATCGGCCACGTTTCATCACACCTAAGACTGGTCATCTCAGAAATTTTCCGCTACCCACAAAGGGTGGAAACACGGCTTCAGGATGGAACTGATAGGGCAACGCCCGCGACATCCGGAACGCGAATTTCTATCCGATAGCTTGTTACCCCATGTTCGTCGCCCGCCGTTTGCTGTCGGACATGTTTGATTGTGTGGGCTGTTTTTCCCGATCCGAATTATCATTGCCACTCACGCCTGCTTCTGAGCCACCCATCGTCCCATGAATCTCGGCCTAGTTGGTTTCTGCCTGCTGATCGTCATCGCAGTTTATTTCTATAATAATCCGATCAAGCACGGGCCTTGGTTTTTGAGCCGGCGTTTCATTAACTGGTTTCCGTTGGGCATGACCTATGCGTTTCTTTACATGGGACGCTACAACCTCACGGTGGCGAAAACTGCGCTTGGTTCGTTGATGACTAACGAGGAGTTCGGGCTGATTTTCGCGGCGGGTACCGGGACGTATGCGCTGTCTTTTTTCGTGAACGGTCCACTCGTGGACAAGATTGGTGGGAAAAAGGGCATCATCATCGCCGCTCTAGGCGCGTCTCTGGCCAACATCGCCCTCGGCGTGATCACTTGGATGGTGCTGACTGGGCGGTTGCACATGAGGTTGGTTGGTTTATTTTCTTTTCTCTACGCGCTCAACATGTACTTCCAGAGCTACGGCGCGGTCTCGATCATCAAGGT
>CAIVGD010000326.1 GCA_903905395.1 uncultured Verrucomicrobiota bacterium | reverse complement strand
TTGGTCCTTCGGAGCGAATCCCAGGCCGCGGGCTCGATCCCCGCCGAATTGCCACGCAGATAAACCTTCTCCCCAATTTCAATTTCCTCGATGTCCAGCCGAGCTCCTCCCGCTTGTAAAATGTTCAGGGTGGCTTCCATGATTTCCGGGCCAATGCCGTCCCCGCGGGCGACGGTGATAGGTGTGTTTTCGGACATGAGGTGCAAAGAATTGCGGTTCAGCACCCTGGGGTCAACGCCAAACCTTTTCCTCTTCACCGCTTGAGCCCAACCTCGCTCAAAAGTAAGCTTCCCCCATGCGTCTTCTGCTCGCCGCCGGTCTGCTCCTCTTGACCTCCTTTCAGATCACCGCCAGCGACATTGTCCTGATTTCTGGAGGACCTGCTTTGCGTTCATTCGAAAAGTTCAGAACAGCCTCCCATGACAAGTACTGGGGAAATTTTATAGATGCGGCTGTGTCTCGGGCCAAGGAGCTAAAATCCGGACTCAAGCCGGGGGACCCTATCGTTTGGCTGGTCTTTCGACCCAGCTACCTCCGTCGCACTGAGGAGGATCAGCAGGACTATCTCAAAATCTTGGAGGAGCGCGGACAGATTGTGGGTATCGCCCCCATCTACTTCGATAATAAGGATCAGCTTTTTGCTCTGCTTCGTCGCGATGGTTCCAAGGACAAACCCAAAATCTCCCGATTGGAGTATTTCGGACACTCCAATAAAAAGTGCTGGATGTTCGATTACAGCAACCGCGTGGACGGGGGCGCCCTCGAACCCCTCGTTCTCCATGTGGACGACCTCGATAACATCTCCGGATCAAGCTTCACCTCGGACGCGGAATGTGTCAGTTACGGATGTCATTCCGGCGAAGAATTTTCCCAGCGTTGGCGGATGATCGTCGGGCGACCCATGGTGGGCGCCGTCGGGAAAACCGACTACAGCGACGGCGGAATCCCAAAACTCTCAACCGGAAAAGGTGGCTCATGGGCATACTAGTCACCCTGAGCTGGTTGGTTCTTTTGCCAGCCATCTGCTTTGCCCCTCCACTGCCACTGCGCCCTTCAACAGGGACGGGCACGAATCCTGTGATCCCCGCGGCAAGTGAACCAGCCGTCACAGAATCAGAACCCGTCGAGGAATCCGACGAGGAAGTGCGCCATCCTCTCGCCGAAAAAGTCCTCCGCGCCACCCTCCCAGCCGCCCACACCCCCGCCAAGCATGGTCAAACCGATGGCCCCTACTTGATCGCCCAACGAACCATCGTGGAGGATTACTGCGGCTGGGGTTGGGTCCGCAAGGAAGACGATACTTGGCGTCAGGCTCGTTGGATCGCCATCGAACCCACCGTGGGAGTCTGTCCGATCCCACACACTTTCCTACCACGCCCCGAAGACGATAATAACCAGCAGTACCGCTTTTACGGAGATTTTGCACCCTACCGCGCCTATGAACCCCAAGCGGATATGTGGGTGGATGTCTTTATTTTGAAAGGATTTCTCAGCCTTGGCCCAGCCGAGCCCATTAGGCGCGATCCTCCCGCCCAAGCCAGCTCCCGTCCAAACCGCTTTGCCGAGCGAGGGGCAAATATGCTCAGGCCTTGACCCAGAGGTCCCCTTCCGTCATTCTTTCCCCCTTATGCGCGAGCAAATCATTCTCGAGTGCACCGAAGCCCGGGCTGAAGGTAAACCCCCGTCCCGCTACTTCGGCACGAGAAACAAGAAGTTGAAAAAAGATCGGGTAGAACTCAGAAAGTTCAACCCATTCCTCCGTCGCTATACCCTCCACCGCGAAAAGAAATAACCCTTTGGCTTAAGCCAAAGGTTGGGCGGTCTGCCCCTAGAACGCCTGCGCCCAATCTTCATTTTTGTTCGTCCACCTAGGCGGCTTCGGAGATGCCACCGCTACCTAAACTTCCAACTCCAAAACAGAAAACACCTGTGGGGCGGGCATCTTGCCCGCCTCAAAATGCAATTCAGACGGCGCCCACACATGGGCGCCC